>JAIOJM010000214.1 GCA_019911785.1 Sulfuricella sp.
AAAAACCAACGAAGCCTACTCTCGCGTTCTCATCGACACCCAGCTTGCAGGCCAAGGCTGGAACACCCAAGACCAGAACAGCGTCCGCTATGAAGTGTTCGTCGATGACGGAACGCGCGCCGACTATGTGCTGTGCGACCGCCATGGCCGCTCGATGGCTGTCATCGAGGCGAAACGCTTCTCGGTGAGTCCGGGCGATGCCGCCGAACAGGCCAAGGGCTATGCCCGCCAGCTTGGCGTGCCCTACATTTTCCTCACCAACGGCAACGAAGTGCAGTTCTGGGAGTGGGAGCGCGAAGCCTTCCCCCATCCGGTCAAGACCTTCTTCAAGCAGGGCGACCTCGAACGCCGTTTCGCCACCCGCCTGCTGCGCCGCGATCCGCTCACCGTCAACATAGACACCCGCATCGTCGAGCGCGATTACCAGATCGAGTGTATCGACACCCTTTGCCGTGAGATCGGCCAGGGACGGCGCAAACTTCTGGTCGAAATGGCCACCGGCACCGGCAAGACCCGCACTGCCGCCGCCTTCATCAAGCGGTTGTTCGAGGCCAACGCCATCACCCGCGTGCTGTTTCTGGTGGATCGCATCCCGCTCGCCAAGCAGACCGAGGACGCATTCGCCGAGCACCTGCCCGACTATCCCGCCTATGTGCTGCGCGCCGGGCGACGGTTCCAGGACGAAAAACAAATCACCATCACCACGCTGCAAAGCATGGTGAACATCTACGCCGACTATTCGCCGGGCTACTTCGATCTGGTCATCAGCGACGAGTGCCACCGCAGCATCTACGGCCAATGGAAGAAAGTGCTGCTGCACTTTGATGGCGTGCAGGTCGGCCTCACTGCCACGCCCTGCGTGGCCGAGGGCGACTTCGGCGACGAGGAAGACACGCTCTTCGTGCGCGACACCTTGCGGTTCTTCGAGGTCGAAAAGCCCACCTTCTCCTACAAACTTAAAGATGCGATTCGCGAGGGCTATCTCGCGCCGTATCAGATTTACAAGGCCCGGACCGTCAAGACCGCTGCCGAAGGCGGCTTCGAGGTCAAGCGCGACGAACTGGACTGGTCGGCGATGGATACCGACACCCGCGTCGAGTTCGAGAAACTGTTCCAGGGCATCGACTCCCTGGTGGTCGATCCTTCCGCACTGGAACGCCGTTTCACCATTCCAGAACGCAACCGCGCCATCGTGCGCGAATTCCGCCAGGTGCTGGACAAGGGCTATGTCGATCACAAGAGCGTCTTGCGACAGCCCCTGTTCGGCAAAACCATCGTCTTCGCCGTCAACAAGCGCCATGCCGAGACGCTGGCGCAACTTTTCGATACCCAGTTTGCCGACCTGAAACCCTCGCCCGATATCCGCTATGCGGACTATGTGGTATCCGGCATGGGCAGCGACGACACCCTCGACGGCATGAGCAAGATACGCCGCTTCAAGAAGGAGCCGTTCCCCAAGATTCTGGTTTCGGTGAACATGCTCGACACCGGCTTCGACTGCCCCGAGGTGGTCAGCCTGATCTTCGCCCGCTTCACCCGCTCGACCATTCTCTACCAGCAGATGCGCGGGCGGGGCACGCGCAAGGCGACAGGCAAGCCCGTCTTCACCATGTTCGACTTCACCGGCGTGTGCGACTACCACGGCGACGACGACCCGATGGCCGAGGGTGGCGTGGTCACAGAACCCAAGAAAAAGAAGAGATACGAGCCGCGCCGCCTGCTGGCACTGGACATCGACGACCACATCGACCCGACGACACGCGAGTGGATCAGCATCGATGAAAACGGCAACATGGTTTTCCCCGAGGCATCCGAGCAAAAAGCCGCCGAACTGGGCACCTGCTTCGAGGCTTGGCTGCTGGCACGGGAGGACATCAACCCCGGCGAGGAAAGCTGGCTGCGGATGATAGGCAGCCAGTTGCGTGCCAACGCCGGAAACATGGACGAGTTCAGCACCGGCCACTTCGCTTTCCACCCGTTTTCGCAGTTGGGCGGCTACCCGCAGGCAGTGCGTGTCTTCGGCGGCGAAGAACGCCTCGAAGCCCTGATCGACAGCCTGAACGCAGCCGTCTTCGGTCATGATAAATTGGCGTCACAGGACACTTCCAGCCATGATGGCAGACGTGGGTTGATGCAATGACATTCTGGGTTTACATCCTTCGCTGCGCTGATGGTTCTTACTACACAGGGCACACCGATAACCTGGAAAAGCGCATGGGCGAACATCAAACCGGCACATGCGGGGGATATACGGCGGAACGTTTGCCGGTCGAGCTTGCGTGGTCTCAGGAATGCGCCGCCCGCGAAGAAGCCTTGGCCGCAGAATTGCAGATCAAGGGTTGGAGCCGGAAAAAGAAGGAAGCCATGATGCAGGGCGATTGGGGGACGGTATCCCAGTTGGCGAAAAAAGTTTTCACGAAGAAGAAGCAGGGGTGATGGTTCGATACGCGCGCGGTGCGCGCTACTCACCACGAACGGTTGTAACTATGCGCGGTGCGTGCTACTCACCACGAACGGTTGTAACTATGCGCGGTGCGCGCTACTCATCGTGAACGGCTGTAACCATGCGCAATGCGTGCTACTCACCACGACTGGCTAACCTTTCCACCTCCGTTCGTCCCGAGTAGCCCGCAAAGCGGGCGTATCGAGGGACATGATGAACAACCCAAGAAAGGAAAAACATTTATGCCCCTGACCCCCGACATGCGGCGGTCTATCGACCAGATACGCGACTACCTCTTCGGCGGCGGCTATCCCGACCCGGTGAGCAACGCCGAACAACTCTCGTTTCTGTTCTTCTTCTACCTGATCGAAGGCATCGACACCGAGAACAAACTCAAAGCCAAAGTGCTGAAACTGCCCTACGAGAGCCTGTTCGAGGGCGACTGGAAACTGCGCAATCCGCTCAATGCCACCGTTTCCGCGCCGTTCGCCCTGAGTAGCCCGCAAAGCGGGCATATCGAAGGGCATGCCGCTTCGACAGGCTCAGGACAGGCTTCGACAAGCTCAGCACGAACGGCATTGACCATTCCGCGCGACCGTTTCCGCTGGTCGGTATGGGCCAAGGGTTTGTCAGGTGAATCGCTGGTGCGATTCGTGCGCGACGAGGTGTTCGCCTTCGTTACCGAACTGGGCGAGCGGGGTGCACACAATTTCATGAGCGGTGCCCGTCTTTCCATCGACGAGCCGACCGTGCTCACCCAAGTAATCAACCTGGTCGATGGCCTGCGCCTCGACCAGTCGGACGCCGACACCAAGGGCGACCTGTTCGAGCATGTGCTGCGGCAGATCAAGCAGGCGGGTGAATTGGGCCAGTTCCGCACGCCGCGCCACATCATCCGCACCATCGTCGAAATAATCGACCCCAAGGTAGGGGAAACCATCTACGACCCGGCAGCGGGCACGGCGGGCTTTCTGGTGGCGGCCTACAATCACATCCGCCTTGCCAATTCCTCGCCCGGCGCGATCCATGAGGCCGAACTCGACGGTAAGATGCAGAAGCGCGGCCTGGGTGACAAACTCTCGGCGGCACAGGTTTCCGCACTGCAAACCGCCACCTTCTTCGGCAACGATGTTGACCCGAAAATGGTGCGGCTCGCCACCATGAATCTCACCCTGCGCGGACTGGCGAATGTCCGCATCCTGCTGCGCAATGTGCTGACCACCACGCTGGACAACGAACGCAAGGCCGAGTTGGGTCTGCCCGCCGAGGGCTTCCATGTGGTGCTCGCCAATCCGCCATTTGCCGGGCGGGTGGACAAGGATAGAGTCGTCGAGGAAGTGAAGGTCGGCACCAGCACCGCCACCGAGTTGCTGTTCCTGAAATACATGATGGACAGCCTGCGGCAACCGACTAACTCGCGCACAGGCGCGGGTGGGGGCCGCTGCGGCGTCATCGTACCCGAGGGCGTGCTGTTCGGCTCCACCACCGCCCACAAGGAATTGCGGCGGCAACTGATCGAGAACAACCGCGTCGAAGCGGTGCTGTCCCTGCCCGGTGGCGTGTTCCAGCCTTACTCGGGGGTGAAGACTTCGGTGCTGTTCTTCCGCAAAGGTGGCAGCACTGAGAAAGTGCAGTTCCTCCACGCCGACAATGACGGCTACAAGCTGGATGCCAACCACGACACCCCCATCGAGGCCGATGATCTGCCGGGGCTGATCGACGCCTACCGGCAACGCGAGGAGCGTTGGGCGGAGTGGCAAAGCTGGAAAGCTCCGTTCGCCCTGAGTAGCCCGCCACAGGCGGGCGTATCGAAGGGTGAACGGAGCCAGCCAAGCGCCCAGTCCTTCGATACGGCTTCGGCCAAAACCGCCGAAGCCTACTCAGGACGAACGGACGGGGATACTCCACCGTTCGTCCCGAGTAGCCCGCTATGCGGGCGTATCGAGGGGCAGCCTTGGCTCCACAACTGGTGGTTTGCCGACGCTGGCGAAATCCGGGCCAACGACTTCAATCTTTCTGCTGGACGCTATCGGCCTATGTCGCAAGCCGCTGTTGAACACCGCGACCCGCGCGAGTTGCTGGATGAGTTGGCAGCGATTGAGGCGGAGATTGTGGAGGAAGTGGAGGCGTTGCGGGTGGTGTTGGCGGAGCAGTCTACATGATGGATTGTCGGCTAGCAGATGTCGCAAAGGTAGATTCTGGTGCGGGCTTTCCTTTGCAGTATCAAGGCACCCAAAATGCAACATTTCCTTTCCTCAAAGTTAGTGACATGAACCTTGAAGGAAACGAGCGCGAAATCCAGCGCTGGAATAATAGCGTCTCGGACGAAGTGCGAGGCAAATTGAGGGCAAAAGCATTTCCGGCTGGATCGCTCATTTTCCCAAAAATTGGTGCTGCAATCGGCACCAACAAAAAACGACAACTGACGCAACCATCTTGCGTTGATAACAACGTAATGGCGGTTATCCCCAAAGCCGAGTTACTTGAACCTGACTTTCTCTATTTTCTTTTTTTAGCAAAAAATATCAGCGATTTCGCCTCTGACTCTAACCCGCCGTCTATTCGAAAATCGGAAGTAGAAAACTGGCAGGTTCGGGTTCCTACACTCTCTGAACAACGCCGCATCGTCGATATTCTCTCTCGTGCTGCGGGCATTGTGCGGCTGCGGCGTGAGGCGGAACGGAAGGCTGCGGAACTGGTGCCGGGGATTTTCCTCGATATGTTCGGCGACCCAGCGACGAATCCGAAGGGATGGCCGGTGGCGAGCATTGGCCGTTTAACCAGTGTTCAAACCGGCGCGACCCCCTCTCGTGAAAATCCTGCTTATTATTTAGATGCAGAAATCCCATGGGTAAAAACCGGGGAGGTTAAGGGAGAAATTATTTCAGAGACCGAAGAAATGATTTCGCAGAAAGCGTTGTCGGAAACCAACTGTAAAGTCTTTCCTGTGGGCACCATCTTGGTTGCCATGTATGGCCAAGGCCAGACAAGAGGGCGTGCCGCTGTCCTTGGAATACCTGCCGCCACGAATCAGGCATGTGCTGCTATATTGCCTTCAATCAACATTGATGGGTCGTTTCTCTTCTGTTTTCTGCAAACGCAATATGAGCAACTTAGAGGAATGGCGCACGGTGGAAACCAAGCAAACTTGAATCTCTCCATGATCAAGAGTTTGCCTATCATTCTGCCGCCGCTCTCTACTCAGAAAGTTTTTTCCGAGAAACTAGATTCCGTCCGTTCCATCCAATCCCAGCAAGCCGCAGCCACTGCAAAGGCCGAAGCCACTTTCGCTTCCCTGCTGGCGTGGGTTTTTTCATCCAAGGAGAATTTGTAATGACAGGAGAGGTTGCAACGACTGTTGACTGGTCTTTTAAGATTGCCGATGTTGCTATCATTTTCGCGACGATCCTTGGCCCAGTACTTGCGGTGCAGGCCCAGAAATGGCTGGAACGCGGTCGAGAAGTAACACAGCGGCGCGCGTGGATTTTCCGGAAACTGATGTCTACTCGCGCAACCAACCTATCACCCCAGCACGTTGAGGCACTAAACGCTATCCCAATCGAATTTTATGGGAAAGATAAGAAATTGAAAGCCATTATCAACAAATGGAAGACCTATCTCGACCATCTTCATAAGGATACAGAAGCTCCCGGATGGGGGGAGAAGAGAGTAGAACTGTTCGTGGACTTGCTTCATGAGATGGCGGACTTCCTGGGGTATGAGTTCAATACCGTTGAGATTGCTAATGAAATTTACGCTCCAAAAGGTCATGCATGGATCGAAACAGATCAGGATATTATCCGCAGAGGGTTGGCGCTTCTTTTGAGCGGTCAGGTCGCACTGCCGATGGAGGTCAAGAGTTTCCCCTCCGATCCGGTTGCAGTGAAGGAGCAAGAAGACTTGCGCCGCCTGTTACTGAGTTGGTTGAAAGGTGATGCAAGCGTTGCTGTAAAACTAGATCAACAGGCACAGGATTCAGAAGCAGGTAAGGTATGACTTGTTTAATGTTTATACTTCAAAGATAAACTAGATATTTTGCTGTTATTGGATAACAATTAACATTATTATGTTGAATATTATCCAGTAAGGCGGTTTCAGATGCTGCATTCATACTCATTCAAGAATTTTTTGTCATTCAAGAAAACGGCAGAAGTCTCGTTTCTGCTGACGAACCATGCGCCTGATAACAACCTGTCCATTGCCTCGCAGACGGGTCAGAGATTGACGAAGGCCATTGCCGTCATCGGCCCGAATGGTAGCGGCAAAACCAATTTGCTCAAGCCGCTGGCATTTCTTGGCTGGTTCGTGTCGTCGTCCTTCCAGAGCGATCCCAAGGCCAAAATTCCGGTCGAGCCACATTTTTTCGGCGACGGTGGCGCCAGTGAGTTCCAGGTGGAGTTCGACGCAGATGGCAAGCTGTGGCGTTATGAGCTGGTGATTACTGCCGACCGGATTTTGAGCGAATCGCTCCATGTAAAAACGAGTCGTTTATTCAGTTATGTTTTTGTCCGCGAGTGGATGGGTGAAGGTCAGGGTTACCACATCAAGCAACAGAATTTTGGTTTTAACCCCCGCGAGGCAGAGAAGGTACGTGAAAATGCATCATTGATCTCTACTGCCGCACAATACCAGGTGCCGCTTGCTAGCCGTTTTGCAGCGCTCTCGTTTAGCACTAATGTCAATTATGCCGGTCGCCAGCGTTTCAATGAAAACGATGTGCTGATGGCTGCCAGGTATTTTGATGACAATAAGGCCGCCAGCGCTCAAATGAGCGGTTTGTTGCGTTCATGGGACCTCGGTCTTTCTGAGGTTCGCGTCAAGATGCTCGATTTGCCCAATGAGAAGGGCGAAGTGCAGAAAATCCCTTTCCCTTTTGGCGTACATCGTGACGGCGCGCGTGAGGCTGAGTTATTGCTGTTTCAGGAATCCAGCGGAACACAGAGCGCCTTTGTGTTGCTGGCGCGTTTGTTGCCAGTGCTGGTTTCTGGTGGTTTAGCGGTGATCGACGAGTTCGAGGCTGACCTGCACCCGCACATGCTGGTGCCGATTCTTGACCTGTTTTTCAGCCCTGAGACTAACCCTCACAACGCCCAGATCATCTTTACCTGCCATTCTGTCGAGATACTTAATTTACTGCATAAGTCTCAGGTCATGCTGGTGCAGAAAGATGAAAGCTGCGATAGCGAGGCGTGGCGGCTGGATAGCGTGCAAGGCGTGCGGAACGACGATAACCTCTATGCAAAATACATGGGCGGCGCTTATGGCGCTATCCCGAATGTTTGAGTGAACATGGCTCGCAGAAAAGCTCTTGTTCAACGCTCTGTGTTAAAAACGGTGCTCATCGTTGGCGAAGGGGACACCGAAAAGGCGTTCCTTGACCATCTAAAGCGCCTCTATGTCACAAGAGGTTGTGGCGTTGCGGTTACGGTGAGAAATGCTCATGGCAAGGGGCCGGGCAACGTGATTGATGCTGCCATGAGGCATGGCAGAAATGGGGATTTCGATATTGTTGCCGTACTGATGGATACCGACTTGCCATGGAATGCCGAAGTTCACGAATTGGCCCGTGAACACTCAATCTGTATGGTTGGCGCGACCCCTTGCGTTGACGGTTTGTTGCTGCAAATTCTTGGCGAGCATGTTCCTGAACAGTCCAATCGTTGCAAAGGTGAGTTCCATGTACGCCTTGGCCGCAAGCCTTTTGAGAGAGAGGCTTATGAACAGGATTTCTTGAAACCTTTGCTGGATCAGAAGGCCAGGACTATTCCATCGCTTCGGAAGCTGCTTGCGTTGATGGCTGGACAGCGTCAGGTCAGCGACTGAGAAGAGCATTCACAATGGCCCTCTTGAATTTTTTACGCCTGGCCCTATTCAGTATAGGGTTTTCGCAACTGGAGAAAAAACAACATGACCACCGTAGAAGCACACAAGGAAACACTGGGTTTCCAGACTGAAGTCCGTCAGCTGTTGAAGCTGATGATCCATTCCCTCTACAGCAACAAGGAAATCTGCCTGCGCGAGCTGATTTCCAATGCCTCGGATGCCGCCGACAAGCTGCGCTTCGAGGCGCTCGCCGACGATGCGCTGTTCGAAGGCGACTCCGGCCTGAAGATACGCATCAGCCTGGACAAAGCGGCGCGTACCCTCACCATTTCCGACAACGGCATCGGCATGTCGCGCCAGGAGGTGATCGAGCATATCGGCACCATCGCCAAATCCGGCACGCGCCAGTTCTTCGAATCCCTGAGCGGCGACCAGGCCAAGGATGCCAACCTGATCGGCCAGTTCGGCGTGGGTTTCTATTCCGCTTTTATCGTCGCCGACAAGGTCACGCTGATCACCCGCCGCGCCGGGCTGACCGCCGAGCACGGCGTGCGCTGGGAATCCGCAGGCGAGGGCGACTACACCCTGGAAACGGTGGAGAAGGCCGGTCGCGGCACCGACGTCATCCTGCACCTGCGCGAGGGCGAGGACGACCTGCTCGACAGCTGGCGCATCAAGAGCATCATCAAGAAGTATTCCGACCACATCACCCTGCCCATCCTGATGCACAAGGAGGAATGGGATGCCGACAAGCAGGAGAGCAGGCTCACCGGCGAGGATGAAACGGTGAACCGCGCCAGCGCCCTGTGGGCCAGGCCTAAGAGCGAAGTGACCGCCGAGGAATACGAGGAATTCTACAAGCATGTGGCGCATGATTTCGAAGCGCCGCTGGCCTACACCCACAGCAAGGTAGAGGGCAAGCAGGAGTACACCCAGCTGCTCTACATCCCGGCGCGCGCGCCGTTCGACCTGTGGGACCGCGAGGCGCGCCACGGCATCAAGCTGTACGTGCGCCGGGTGTTCATCATGGACGACGCCGAGCAGCTGATGCCGCGCTACCTGCGCTTCGTGCGCGGGGTGATCGACTCCAACGACCTGCCGCTCAACGTCTCGCGCGAGATCCTCCAGCACAGCAAGGATATCGACAGCATTCGGGCCGGATCGGTGAAGAAGGTGCTCGGCCTGCTCGACGACTTGGCGGAGAACGACCAGGAGAAATACGCCAAATTCTGGGGCGAGTTCGGTCGGGTGATGAAGGAAGGCGTCGGCGAGGACCATGCCAACAAGGAGCGCATCGCCAAGCTGCTGCGCTTTGCCTCGACCCATGCCGATACCGCCGAGCAGAGCGTTTCCTTTGCCGACTACATCGGCCGCATGAAGGAGGGTCAGGACAAGATTTACTACGTCACCGCCGACAGCTTTGCCGCTGCGAAGAACAGCCCGCATCTGGAAATCTTCCGGAAAAAGGGCATCGAAGTGCTGCTGCTGTCCGACCGGGTGGACGAGTGGATGCTCTCGCACCTTACCGAGTTCGACGGCAAACCGCTGCAGTCGGTGGCGAAGGGTGAGCTCGACCTGGGCAAGCTGGAAGACGAGGCCGAGAAGCAGGAGCAGGAAAAGGAGGCGGGCGAGTTCAAGGCGCTGATTGACCAGGTCAGGGAAGTGCTCGGCGACCAGGTCAAGGAAGTGCGCATCACCCACCGCCTGACCAGTTCCCCGGCCTGCCTGGTGGCCGATGCCCACGACCTGGGCGGGAATCTGGCCAGGATGCTGAAATCCATGGGGCAGGAAGCGCCGCAGACCCAACCGATCCTGGAGATCAACCCGCACCATCCGCTGGTGCAGAAACTCAAGGGCGAAGCGGGGGGCGAGCGCTTCGGCGACTGGAGCCATATCCTGTTCGACCAGGCTTTGCTGGCCGAAGGCGGCCAGCTGGAAGACCCAGCCGCATTCGTGCAGCGCCTTAACGGCCTGCTGCTGGCGATGGCGGGCAGTTAGTCTCGGGTGTCGGTTTTGTAGGAGCGACCTCCAGGTCGCGATTCACCGAATATCGCGACCTGGAGGTCGCTCCTTGGTATTGAGAGAAATGGAGAAGGGCGCCTCAGGCGCCCTTTTTCTCGTCCAGAGGTCGGGTGATGTCGCCGAAGTGCAGGGAAAATTCCCCCTTGCGCCGATCCTCGAAGAAATGCCGCAGGGTGTTGCGGACGCTGGAAAAGGCCAGTTCCTCCCAGGGGATGGCGGCTTCGCTGAACAGCGCCACTTCCAGGCTTTCGCTGCCCGGCATGAAGTCGAGGTCGAGCAGGCGGCTGCGGAAGAACAGATGCACCTGGCTGATGTGCGGCAGATTGTAGAGCGCGTAGAGGGCGACGATTTCCACGCGGGCGTGCGCCTCC
>JAIOJM010000215.1 GCA_019911785.1 Sulfuricella sp.
GCGGCGGCGAACCGCTTCGGCATGCGATTCGCACGCAACAGGTCGGACTGGGGGAAGCCGATTTGCAGCGCATTGAAGCCGAAAATATCCGCCACCGCCTGATCGAAATAGGCCTGTTCGCGCTCGATCAGGTAGCGCCCGGGCGGAGTGGCTAACCATTCATCCATTGACATCGCACAGGGTTAACTCGAACATATTGCCATGAAGATCATTCCTGTTCCTGCTTTCGAGGATAACTACATCTGGCTGATTGGCGACGGGCGCTACGCCGCAGTAGTGGACCCCGGCGACGCCGAGCCGGTATTGGACTATCTCGGACACCACGGGCTGCGCCTTGCCGCCATCCTGATCACGCACCACCACGGCGATCATACCGGCGGCATCGAAGCGCTGCTAAGACACGCCGCCGTGCCGGTTTACGGCCCCCGCAAGGAAACCATTCCGGGCATCACCGACCCGGTCGGCACGGGCGATACGGTACGATTGCCGGAACTGGGCGTGGAATTCGCAGTCCTCGACGTACCCGGCCACACCGCCGGCCACGTTGCCTATTATGGCGCAAATTCCCTGTTTTGTGGCGACACGCTGTTCACCTGCGGTTGCGGCAAGCTATTCGAGGGCACCCCTGCGCAGATGCATGCCTCGCTGCAAAAACTGGCCGCCCTGCCCGACGATACCCGGGTCTATTGCGCCCATGAATATACCCTGGAGAACATCCGCTTTGCCAAGAAGGTCGAGCCTGCCAACCGCCAACTCCTTGAGCGCGAAGCGCGCGACCGCCAGACCCGGGAACAGGGCCGCCCCACCCTGCCTTCCACTATCGGCCTGGAAAAAGCCACCAACCCTTTCCTGCGCTGCGAACACCCGGCCGTGATTGAAGCGGCCAGTCATTTTTCCGGCAGCCCGCTGGATGAGGCCGCCAATGTCTTTGCCGCCGTCAGGGAGTGGAGAAACGGATTGTAATTCAAGGCATTATCCACTGCCGTCAGGGCGGGGCAGGCGAAGATATTCCTTGACGCCGCAAGGGGTTCTTGGCTACCATCGGCGGAGTTTCAATCACGCTGAACAATCAACAACAAGCATGCGTCTTATCCCCCCCATAACTCTGGCACTGGCCAGCGTTTTCGCGCTGCTTCTGCCGACGGCAAGCGCAGCTGACTTGCTTGGCCCCGATTTCTCCGAACAACCCGTCAAACAAGCACTGGCCGAAACGACCGAAGCAGAGACGCCCCTGCTGCTTCAGCCCAGCACCGAAATTCTTGGCCCCCCATCAAAAAAACCTCTCCATGTCGCTTCTTCGGAAGAGCCCGTCGACTTGTGGGACCGCATCCGTGACGGCTTCTCCATGGAGGAACTGGATTCGCCCCTGGTGCAGAACCATGTTGCCTGGTATGCCAACCGTCCTGAATACGTGAGACGCATGGTGGAGCGCAGCCAGCTCTACCTGTACCATATCGTCGAGGAAGTCGAAAAACGCGGCATGCCGACCGAAGTCGCCCTGCTGCCGATGATCGAGAGCGCCTTCAATCCCAAAGCCTATTCCCGCAGCCACGCTTCCGGCATCTGGCAGTTCATCCCTTCCACCGGCAAGGACTTCGGCCTGGAGCAAAACTGGTGGTACGACGGCCGCCGCGATGTCACGGCCGCGACGGATGCGGCGCTGGACTACCTGCAAAAGCTCCACGACATGTTCGGCAGCTGGGAGCTGGCGTTCGCCGCCTATAACTGGGGCGAGGGCTCGGTACAACGCGCCATCGCCAAAAACAGGAAGAAGGGTCTGCCCACCGACTACCTCAGCCTGACCATGCCGGCAGAGACGCGCAACTACCTGCCCAAGCTGATGGCGGTCAAACAGATCGTCATGAATCCGGAGGCAGCGGGGCTCGAACTGGCTTCCATCCCCAACCTCCCCTATTTCGCCAGCGTCACCACCACCCAGCACATCGACCTTGCCGTCGCCGCGCGCCTGGCCGAAATGCCGCTGCATGACTTTGTCTCGCTCAACCCGGCCTACAACCGACCGGTCATCAACGCCAAGGGTTCACGTACCTTGCTGTTGCCGGTGGGCAAGGCCGGCACCTTTACCAGCAACCTGGAAAACTATGACAAGCCGCTGGTCTCCTGGCAATCCTACACGCCGACACGCGGCGAAAAAATCGATAACGTAGCGCGCCGCTTCAGCATCAGCGTCGCCCGGCTGAAAGAGATCAACAGCATCACCCAGCGCAACAAACTGGCTGCCGGACAGACTCTGCTAGTTCCGCTGAGCCGCAGCGGAGCAGCTATCCCCGTCTTCGACGAAACGCCACAGGTAGTCGAGTCCGAACCACTGCCGGTCACATCCCGCCTGATTTATGCCGTGAGGAAGGGCGACACCCTGACCGGCATCGCCAAGCGCCACAAAATCTCAGAAATGCAAATCAAGGCCCTGAACAATCTCAGGTCCAACCGCCTCAGCAGCGGCCAGAAACTGGTAATCCGCCAGGAAACCCTAGCCAAGCGCAAGCTCGCTGCGACCAACGCCAGACCGATAAAACTGGCTTCGGCGGGCAAGGTTAAACCGGTGAAAGCCGTTGCGGCGAAAAACACGAAACACAACCAGCACACCTACACCGTGCGCCGCGGCGACACCGTGGCCAGCATCGCCAAGAGGTTCAACGTCGCGACCAACGATATCCAGCGCTGGAACAATTTTTCCGCCAAGCGCGGACTCACCCCCGGCAACAAAGTTACCCTGATGCTGCCCGGCAAGGGCTGATTCATCGACCGGCGCCCAGCCGGATTGCTACTTTTCCAAATACAAATAACAACTGGTACTGTGCGTTGCGCTGAAGCCAGCCACAGCCGGGTAGCTTTGCCGGCACACGGCCATGGCCTGCGGGCAGCGCGGGTGAAAGTGACAGCCTGACGGCGGGTTCGCCGGCGAGGGCAAATCCCCGGCCAGCCGGATGATTTCCCGGCGCGCAGCCGCATCCACCACCGGCACGGCCGAAAGCAGCGCCCGGGTATAGGGATGGCGCGGCGCCTGCATCACCTCTTCCACCGTACCCCGTTCGACGATCCTACCCAGGTACATCACCGCCACCTCGTGGGCAAAATATTCGACTACCGCCAGATTGTGGGTGATAAACAGATAGGCCAGGCCCAGTTCGTTCTGCAGCCCCTTGAGCAAGTTGAGGATTTGCGCCTGCACCGAGACATCGAGCGCGCTGGTCGGCTCATCGCACACGATCAGCTTCGGCTTCACCGCAAGTGCGCGTGCAATGGCGATGCGCTGGCGCTGGCCGCCGGAAAACTCGTGGGGATAGCGGTACTTGCTGTCGGGAGATAGCCCGACCTGCTGCAGCAAGCGGTCCATGCTTTTCTGGCGATCACCCGGACTTGCAGCCGCTCCCAGTGCGACCATGCCCTCCTCGATAATGTCTGCAACCCGCATGCGCGGATCGAGCGAGGAGTAAGGGTCCTGGAATACGATCTGGAAATCGGCACGCCGGGCGCGCAGCTCGGCGCCCTTCAGCCGCGTAAGCTCATCGCCGGCAAAGCGCACGCTGCCGGCAGTGGGGCGGATTAACTGCAGGATACCCTTGCCCACCGTGGTCTTGCCGCAGCCGGACTCGCCGACCAGCGCCAGGGTGCGGCCGGGACGGATTGCCAGCGACACGCCGTCCACCGCGCGGACATGGCCCGCTACACGCTTGAACAGGCCCTTGTGGATGGGGAAATGGACTTTAAGATCGGATACCTCTAATAAACCATCCCCTCCCCCTGCCAGGGGGAGGGATAGGGCGGGGGTTGAACTGCCCGAAACCGCACCCCCATCCCAGCCTTCCCCCTTGAAGGGGGAAGGAGCTGAAGCTTTGGCTTGCTGTAGATGGCAGCGCACACCATGCCCCGGCTCAACCTCGCTCCACGCCGGAATTTCATTGTTGCAGCGCTCCCAGGCAAAATCGCAGCGGCCGGCGAATCGGCAGCCGGAAAACGCCCGGTCCAGCGGCGGCACGCTGCCGCGGATGATCTCCAGTTGCTGTCCGCGCCGCGCGGCGCCCGGCAGCGAGGCGAACAGCTTGCGGGTGTAGGGGTGCTGCGGGTTGGCAAAGAATTCCTCGCGCCCGGCTATTTCCACGATTTCCCCTGCATACATCACCGCCACCCGCTGCGCCATTTCCGCCACCACGCCGAGATCGTGGCTGATCAGCATCACCGCCATGCCGCGCTCGCGTTGCAGTCGGCGCAGCAGCTCCAGCACCTGCGCCTGGATGGTCACATCCAGCGCAGTGGTCGGTTCGTCGGCGATCAGCAGGTCGGGCTCGCACGCCAGGGCGATGGCGATCATCACGCGCTGCTTCATGCCGCCGGAGAACTGGAACGGGTAGTCGTGGTAGCGCGCTTGTGGATCGGGGATACCCACCGCATCGAGCAGTTCCAGCACCCGCGCCTGCGCCGCCTCGCCCCGCAGGTCGGTGTGGCGGTGCAGGGTCTCGGCGATCTGCCGGCCGATGGTCATGACCGGATTGAGGCTGGTCATCGGTTCCTGGAAGATCATCGCGATGCGCTTGCCGCGCACCGCGCGCATGGCGATTTCCGGCAAGCCCAGCAAATCCTGGCCGTCGAGCAGAACCCTGCCGGACTCGATGTGCCCTGCCTCGGGCAGCAGACGCATCAGGGACAGCGCCGTCATCGACTTGCCGCAGCCCGATTCGCCGAGCAGCGCGAAGGTCTCATTGCGGTTGATGGAAAAACTCACGCCATCCACTGCCCGCACCTGGGTTTTGCCGGCATTCAGCCTGACCCTGAGGTTCTCGACGACCAGCAGCGGCCCGCTCATCTCACCCTCGGATCGAACGCATCGCGCACGCGGTCGGAAAACAGGTTGGCCGACAGCACCAGCACGAACATGAAGACGAAGGCCGCCAGCAGCGACCACCACACCATCGGTTCGCGCGCCATTTCCAGCCGCGCGCCGTTGATCATGTTGCCCCAGCTCTGCATGGACGGATCGACGCCGACGCCGACATAGGACAGCACCGCCTCGGCCAGCACCAGGGCGCTGAAATCCAGCACGATCGAAATCAGCACGATATGCATCACGTTAGGCAGGATGTGGCGGGCGATGATGCGGAAGTGGCCGACGCCGAACGCCGTTGCCGCCTGGATGAACTCCATTTCACGGATTTTCAGGGTCTCGCCGCGCAGCAGCCGGCACAGCCCGGTCCAGCTGGTGATGCCGAGGATCACGCAGAGAAACAGCAGGCGGATGTCGGCGCGCGCCGCGACGGTATCGAACAGCTCCTGGTTGCTGTCCATGTAGACCTGCAGGATCAGCACCGCCGCCGCGATCAGCAGCACGCCGGGAATCGAGCTGAGGGTGGTGTAGGTGTACTGGATCACGTCGTCCACCCAGCCGCGGAAATAGCCCGCCATGATGCCAAGCAGCAGGGCGAACGGCAGCATCACCAGCGTGGTGAGCGTGCCGATCATCAGGCCGGTGCGGATGCTTTTCAGCGCCAGGTAGAACACGTCCTGGCCGACCTTGTCGGTGCCGAAAATGTGATACTTGGCGGAAAACACCGTCGCCAGGCAGACGAACAGGACCAGCAGCCCGATGGTGGCCAGCAAGGTGCGCCAGGGAATCTCGTCGCGCCCCTGCCGGATCATCGTCCATGCTGCGCCGGGCGAGGCGCCGCGGCGCCGCGCCAGCCAGAATGTCAGCACAGCTGTCAGCCCCCCGCACAGGGCAAGTGCGTAGACACTGCCCCGCAATGCCGTAACGGCGACATCACCCGCCTGCTCCCGCTCCGGTTCGCGCAGATGCGCCCCGCCGAACTTCAGGCGCGGATAGTCGCGCACCTGCTTGCCCCCGGGCAGCTCGATGGTTTCCTTGGTATAGAGCTGCGCGGCGAAGGGCGCCGAATAGGTTTTTTCCACCTGCTTCCTGAGCGGGCCGACCAGCAGGTCGAACACGGAGAGCACCTCGGGCGAGTAATGCGTTTCCGCACCGTTGCCCTGCTTTTCCAGCGGCAGGCGGAAATGCAGCGAATCGAGCACGCCGACGGCGACGAACGCCAGCAGCACCACTGCGGAAGCCACCCCGCTGCGGCTGCGCAGCAACCGCCGCCAGGGCTGAAGCAAATGCTCGCGCTGCCGCACCCGCCAGGCGTAAAACGCCACCCCGGCCAGCAGCAGCCAGAGCAACATGTCGGTCCACAGGAGAACAGGCTTAAATAATATCATTCCAGCCTGATCCTCGGGTCAACCAGCGTATAGGAAATATCCGTCAGGATCAGGCCGACGATGTACAGCACTGAACCGAGGAATACCATGGCACGGACGATGGCGAAATCCTGGGCGTTGATGGCGTCGATGGTGTAGCTGCCGAGGCCGGGGATGCCAAAAAACGACTCGGAAATCAGGCTGCCCATGAACAGGAGCGGGATCACCACCACCGCGCCGGTGAGGATGGGGATCATGGCATTCTTCAGCACGTGGCCGAACAGCACGGAAAGCTCCGACAGTCCCTTGGCACGGGCGGTACGGACATAATCCCTTCCAGTTTCCTCGAGGAAGATGGTGCGGTACCAGCGCGCCCCCGACCCGATGCCGCCGATCACTCCGATCACCACCGGCAGGATGATGAACTTGAGCGCATTGCTGCCTGCATCGAAGCCGGAAATCGGCGTCAGGTGCAGCAGCTTGCTCACCAGGTATTGCCCGCCGATAATGTAGAACAGACCGGAAATCGACATCATCGCCACGCACAAAACCACTCCGGACAGGTCGATGTAGGTGGCGCGGAAGAACGCCATCAGCATGGCGAAGGTGATGTTGACCGCCAGTCCGACCAGGAACACCGGGAGCGCGATCGCCAGGCTCGGCCACATCCGTGTCTTGATGTCGTGGGCGATGTCGCGCCCCTCGTCGGAACGGCCGAAATCGAAGGCGAACATGGCGACGGATTTCTCGAAAAAGATGGTGTCGCTGGCCTGCCTGGCGCCCTGTGCTGCGCTGTTCCACATCAGCGGCTTGTCGTAGCCGCGCTCGTGCTTCCACTTCGCGATCGCCTCCGGCGTGACGTGCTTCACGCCCAAGTGGATGCGCGCCATATTGTCCGGCGTGTTGACCACGAAGAACAGGGCAAAGGTAAGCAGGTTCACCCCGATCAGGATGGGGATGGCATAGAGAATGCGGCGGATGATGTAGTTAATCATCGCACCCCAGCCCCAAATCGGCACACCCTTCTCCTTCCCCCTTCAAGGGGGAAGGCTGGGATGGGGGTTCGGTGCCAACCTTCCCCAATGCATTCCAAATTACCTGTTTCACGCTTTCAATATCTTTCAGCACGTCATTATTCCAAAATCGCAACACACGTAGCTCCTGTTGCTCCAACCATTCAGTCCTGCCCAAATCCCGCTCAACGCTTTCCGCATGCTGCCCTCCATCCACTTCAACAACCAGAGCGGCTTCAAGGCAAACAAAATCCAGAATATACCGCCCCAACTGATGCTGGCGGCGGAATTTGTAGCCGCCCATTTGTCGCATCCTCAAGTGCCGCCAGAGTAGTTGCTCCGCATCCGTCAATTCGCGGCGCAGGCTGCGGGAATTTTTCTTGGCTGTCGGATTTATTCTGGTCATTCCAACTCCGCACCCCCATCCCAGCCTTCCCAAATCAAAACAAGCGCCTCTTACCATTGCCCCTTCCCCCTTTTAGGGGGAAGGTTGGGATGGGGGTTCAGATGCTGATTCTCACGCGAAACTTCCCACCCCCACCCTAGCCCTCCCCCTAAAAG
>JAIOJM010000216.1 GCA_019911785.1 Sulfuricella sp.
CTTGTGGTGTTGGAAAGGGGTTTTTCGATGTAGGTATTCTTGATTCTGAAAACAGGAGCAGACTTATGCAAATCGGCGTCAATATTTCAAATTCGGTGGAAAACAAGCGGCTGTTCGTGGTGGATACTGACGAGATTACCCGGATGGCGCTTCAGTTCATGCTCCACGACGAAAACGAAACCCACGATCTTCCCAGTCTCGACGCTGCCTTCGTCAAGAGTGTGGACTGGAAACCTGATTTGTTGCTGCTGGGTATTGGCGTGATCCGCGAAAACGGTATCGGCACCCTGCAAACAATCAAATCCAGAATTCCGGGCATTGTGATATTGCTGGTGGCCGATTCGAAGGATGACCCCATGACCCAAACCTGCCTCCAGTCCGGAGCGGACGCGCTAATCGTCAAACCGCTCACCATTGAGGCGGTGCGCAAGAGAGTGGACACAGCGCTGGGCCGAAAGAACAAGACCGTCATTCCGGTTTTCGCCGTGTGACTCACAACCAGACCATGCCTGAGAACACCAACGAGGCGGAACGAGTAGCCGCGTACCATGAGCGCACCAAGCACCGCCTCGATCGCTACGCAGCGGGGCCGGACACGCTCGACTGGGACATGCAGCCAAATCCGTTCCGGGAGTTCTCCGGCGCGCTGCGCATCGATCTCCCGCTTGGCGAGCTGCAACTTGCTACCCCTTTGTCCTCCGTCTACCAACCCGGCGACCTCGAACCTCAGCCGCTTTCGCTCCAGTCTGTTGGCGCGCTGCTGGAACTGTCGATGGGCCTTTCGGCCTGGAAGGAATATGGACCGGACCGCTGGGCGCTACGCTGCAACCCTTCCAGCGGCAATCTGCATCCGACCGAAGCCTACCTGGTCTGCCAGAACATCCCCGGACTGGAAAACGGCCTTTACCACTATGTGAGCCGTGATCACGTGCTGGAGCAACGGTGCCAGATTCAAGCCGAACTCGCGGGAGAAGACAGCAGGATATTCATCGGGCTATCGTCAGTGCACTGGCGGGAAGCATGGAAATACGGCGAGCGGGCCTTCCGCTATTGCCAGCTTGACGTGGGCCATGCGCTCGGCGCGTTGCGTTATGCGGCGGGCACGCTGGGATGGGGGCTCAGGCTGGTTGAGTCGGTCGACAGCCATGAGCTGGCAAAACTGCTGGGGCTGGACAGATCGCTCGATTTTGAAAACGCGGAGCCGGAAGAAGCGGATTTGCTGCTGGAAATAATCCTCCATCCGAAGACATGCGCGCAACACGAACCAGCTTGCCTGAGCCTATTGGAAAGCGGTTCCCATTGGGCTGGCAAGGCCAATACCCTGGACCCCCACCCCATGTACCGTTGGCCGGTCAACGACGAGATCGCTGCGGCCACACGCAAGGCATCTGTCCCTGCCGACAGCGTGGAATGGGCAAGTCATCCATTGCTCGCATCCGGCAACGACAAGCCATCGGCAGAATTGATTCTTCAACGCCGTAGCGCGCAACGCTTCGACGCCACTGCCTCCATGGCCCGCGAAGATTTTTACCTCATGCTGGATCGCCTGCTACCCCGCCGACTGGCCCCATGGGACATCTGGAACTTCGAACCCCGCGTGCATCCGATCTTGTTCGTGCACCATGTTCAGGGGCTAACGCCCGGCTTGTATGGATTTCCCCGCAGCAGCAACGGCGAAGACCGTTTGCGGGCCGCTCTGCGCAAGGAATTCCTCTGGGAAAAAGCGGCGCAGTGCCCGGATCACTTACCCCTATTCTTGCTGACGCCAACCGACTGCCGCAACACCGCCAGGACGATCTGTTGCCGCCAGGCCATCGCCGCCGACGGCTGTTTTTCCCTGGGGATGTTGGCGGAGTTCGATAAAGTCGTCGCATCCGATCCCTGGCGATATCGCCAGTTGCATTGGGAAGCGGGCCTGCTCGGGCACGTGCTTTACCTGGAGGCGGAGGCGATGAACATGAGGGGAACGGGAATCGGCTGCTTTTTCGACGATGCCTTCCACGAAATCCTGGGCATAGCCGACAAGCAGTTTCAATCCATTTACCACTTCACCGTAGGGCAGCCTGTGCTTGACACCAGAATTCTCACCCAACCGCCCTATCCCAATCGGGATGCGGGCACTATCGCTGACTAAAGCCATATTATTGAGTCGGCCATTAAGTGTTTTTGTAGGCTGGCGGTGAGCAACGCGAACCCCAGCATGTTCGAGTCACCAAACGCTGGGGTTCGTGCCTCACCGCCAGCCTACGGCGTAGCGACCATTTAAATCTATTTAATGGCCGACTCAATAGGAGAGGAGCAACCGTATGGAATCCAACAGAATCTTTCACCGAATTTGCGCCGACGAAGTGGAAGAACTCATGCGCAACCCGGAGTTGCAAATACTGGATACGCGCGACCGGGCATCCTTCGACCAGGGCCATATAGTCTCGGCGCGACATGTAACGGGCGCCGAACTGGATAGTGCCATCCTGCAAACACCCAAGCACAAGCCGGTGTTGATATATTGCCATCGCGGCACCGCCAGCCTCATTCACGCGCAGATGTTCGCGGATTTCGGATTCCGGGAAGTGTACAACCTCAACGGCGGCTACGA
Organism: Sulfuricella sp.; assembly: GCA_019911785.1. The sequence goes on from JAIOJM010000216.1 coordinate 2,597, forward strand.
GGGCTGGATGCGGATGCAATCGGCAGGACAACAGACCGGCCTCGCCGCCGGACCAAGTAGGTCTGTTCAGTGCCAAAAGCCGTCTTTTAAACCTTTTTCAGGTAGCAGGCCTTCAACATGAAGTTGCCGGCGTCCATCTTGCAGTCCACCTCGTGGTCACCTCCAACCAGACGGATGCTCTTGATCTTGGTGCCCACTTTAAGAGTGGTAGACGATCCCTTGACTTTCAGGTCCTTGATTAGGACCACCGCGTCGCCATTGCTTAACACATTGCCGTTGGCATCCTTTACTACTGTGTCTGCGTTATCGTCGGCGCGTGCGGTTTCCGCCATTGGCCACTCATGTCCGCAGTCGGGACAAATATAGTTGTCGCCATCCGGGTAGGTGTTCTCCATGGCGCATTGGGGGCAGGCTGGGATAGTGGGCATGATTGCTCTCAGTGTAGGTGGCTAAAACAACGGGAATTATAACCGTTACCAGATACGGCAACCATGGCCGATTTTCAGCGGATGGTATCTTTGTGACTGCCTGGCGCCTCATCGTGTGGCTCGACCGGCGCGCTGACGGACTAGTAAAGAGACCTACGCGACGGGCGGTTGTGTGCCAGTTCCGGTCACTGACGCCGCGTTGAAATTGATCTGACGGACGTCCGGTCTGCTCGCGACAGGAGACCTTCAGGAAAACGGATGCGATGCCAGATCGTCGGCCAAAGCTGACAATCTATTCTATAGTTCTAGGGTGTCTACTAAATTTGGAGCGATTCACTGCGCGTTGCCCGCCAGCATCTGGAACACCCAAGCCTGGTCGCATGTGTGACACAACCGCTCTATGGAAGCAGGGAGACCGCGAAGGGAGGTTTGATCGTGCATCGACATGACCCCAACTACGTAGTGGAGCTGGCCGGCCGGGTATTCGGCGGTGCGGCCAAGGCGGCCGAGTGGCTCGAGCAACCTCGTCTGCAGCTCGGCGGACACACGCCAATGGAGGTGCTGTCGACTGAAGGCGGTGCCCGGCGTGTCGAAGAACTGCTGGCGCAGATCGACGACGACAAGCGACTGGGGATCAGCTAGCCGCAGCTGGCACTTGACGTGCGCGCGCAGCCGACTGGTTGGCAGTGCATCGCAACGCGCATCGACTATGCTGAAACAGCACAGATTTTTTATTCGTTTCTTGCGGAGGACTCTCATGCAAGCGCTTTGTTACTGGATGCACCCGCTGCTGCACCTGCATGGGCGCCGCGATTGAGCCATGGCAGAGCTCAGCGTAGCCGATCTGGCACAGGCCAAAGCCGCCGTGGGTGCACTGCTGGAAGGGCTGGGGCTTTCCGCCCATCTTTTCGCCGTCGAACCGAGGGAAGGCGCTTGGGCGGTCATCGTGGAATGCGCCACCGACTCCGGCTGGCAGCGCTCGGAGTTGCAGGCAGGCGCTGAACTTCTTGGCGCCAGCCTGCGCGACCCGGCAGCCAGAGCGGCGCTCCTCGACCAATGGCGCGCGCACCTGGCCGCCTGCAAGACAAACTGACTTCGTCCCTGTCGCGCTCGGGGATCGACATAAGCCCCTGGGTGGCGTGCTTCCAAAACCGACGTGATGCGGAGCCAAAGTCGGGGCCGGCCGCATGAATCAGAAATGGCCCAGCCGCCCCAGGTGCAGCTCGCGTCCCTGCCGGTCCAGATACAGGTCGCCCAACCGGACGATGCGGATATGGCGCCTCGGCACCGGTGTGTAGAGCGTGAGGCTGCGGCGGGCGAAGTCGATGCTGCTGACGATGCCAAGTCCCAGACATTCACCCGTCTTGTCTGCAACACCGCACAACAAGTGATCCAGACAATACGGCGGGACTGACTGGATCCGTTCGGCAGAAGGCACCGTCTCATCCGCCACGGCGAGCAGCCCGTCGGGTAGGCGCTCGGCGTATAGAAAGCGCGAGTCTTCGACCGGCTGACCGTTGAACAGGCTTGCGCGCTGCACGATGACTTCTTGCAACCCGAACTCCAGCTCGCGCGCCTTCCGAAAATGGCGTTGGAACGCTTCCTCCCGGGCGCGCCGCCGCGCATTGGATGACTTCGGCGCGGCGAGGCGCGAGGGGCGCAGACGCAGGATATTCAGGTGGCGGGCGGCGTGACGAATGGGGGCGAGTTCCTCGCCGAGCTCCAGGCAGACCAGCACGTCCGGTTGCAGGGACTCGATCTGGAAGCCTTTCAGCACGCGACCCTTGCCCTGGACCAGGCCGGTGGTGTCGATCACCACGAACTCGCCCCTAGCCGCCTCGACCATGAGGCGCGTGCCCAGCACCAAGGGCAGGAAGTGGGCGATGGGGTTAATGTGCCCAACGAAATAGAGCGCATTGCAGCGTGCCTGGGCGAGCGCCGCGGATGCGTCGAGCTCGGCGAGCGCGACCGTCGCCGGCGGGCCCACGTCCTTCTGCCCGATGTCCGCATCGACGAAGGACGCCGTGCGCCCCACGCGCAATAGGGCATTCACCAGGAAGTTGCAATAGATGCTCTTGCCGCGATCAGCGGCGCCGACGACCAGGACGCGACGCCAGTTTTTCGCCAGGATGCGCGCGGCGGAATGCTGCCAGGCTGCAGGAATGTGCAGCGGAGTCTCAGGCATGTTTGCGGGTACCGGCCCTGAGTTTCATTCGCGGTCTGTTTTTCGCGCGGACTCGAGCAGCGCACGCACTCGCTTGATCCCTTCCACGCCGCTCAGCATGACCAGCAGCGGCGGATGTCCGTCCAGCCCCGCAGCGGGAAGCATCAACGACGCATGGCGCGATGCCGGGTCATCCGGGTAAAGCTGCTTCAATGCCCGCTCGATACCGAGCAGGTGCCCTGCGCGTTCGAGCGCACCGGGGTCGTCGGGCAGGGGTTGCCCTTGCCTCAGGGGCGCGATGTCCGCCAGCCCCAGCAGCTCCGCCTGCTTCGCCGGATGGATGCCCCAAGCATCGAGCACGGTAAGCACCGCCTCGGCCAAGGCCTGCCGGGTCGCGGGGCTGTGCAGTTCGGGGAGCAGGGTGCGCGTCATGGTTGGCTGCCTTTTCCCCAGTATAGACAAGTTCCCTGTGGCAGTTTCGCCGGTGGCACAATATCGCTTTGCCAACCGTCCTTGCCATGGAAGCGATCCCGAAGATCACCGCAAGCGCGCGCATGGACCGCTACGAGATCCTGCGGCTCGATGCCTAACCAGGCGCTTAAGCGGGACGCCACAAAAGCGCGGTGCCCCTTAGCTCTACGTTGAACGTCCGGTTTACTGAAAATTGAATGGCCGTTCAGTGTCGGGAACTGCCTGTTGCCACAGTCTCAAACGTGCCAATAGCGGACATTCGCCATCGCGGAGCTTAAGCCGCGGGCCTGCCGGGGGCGGGAGCGTTGGTGCGCGGCTGGCTGGGAACCTGTATCATCTATCCGAGACTCAACGCCAGGCTGGCAACAAATAACCGTTTCAGATCAAGGAATTTGAATTATGTCGTTGGTACGCGAGGCCCTTGAAGCCGGCATTGCTGAACTAACGAACCTGCTGGAGTTCCCCGATGTCGGAGAGGATGAATTTCAGAGCTGGTTTGAGCGGCATCCGGTGGTGTTTGACGTGCTCGGATATCGAAGGAGCATTTCCCATCCGGAGCTTACGCTGCCCGGCTCACCCACCTTGATTCCTGACTTCATCGCCCAGCGACCAGATGGGCTGTGGGAGATTGTTGAGTTAAAGCGCCCAGACACTGCTGTGCTCAAGAATCCAGAACGCCGCACGGCGTTCTATAGCGACATGAACACGTATGTATCTCAATGCCTTGAGTACGCAGAGCGTTGTTCGGATTCGCATGTGGCTCAGTCGTTGCTGGAGGCACATGGATTTGTCATAAACGCCCAGCCTGAGAGTACATTGATTTCAGGTCGCAGCGACGGATTGGATAGGCTCAAGGTGCATGGCCTCCTAAAGAGATTTACGCCCAAAATCCGACACTACACTTTCGACGACGTGCTTGATGCGTTGCAGCAGCACTACGTTTCTAATTTCTCAGGCAACACAGACGGGCCTGGAATAAGTATTTATTCTTGTATCTGTCTGCTGCCAAGAACCTCACAATCGGTGGAGTTCTTGCTCGACGTAGGTCACTCGACAAGTCGCAACCGAATTTCCTTGACTCGTTTCGGAGACACCCATGTTACTTTTTCGGTTGTTGATGATTCTGGGCTTCGGTCTTCACAGGATATAAATATTGCAGATCATTGCGACGAGGGGCAGTTCGTTTGTGGCGTCCATGTGACCCATACGTCCACTTCAGCACTGGTGCTTTTTGAAGTTAACGGCAGCTATGTTGGAGAATACAAGCTTGCAAAGGGCAGTCTAGCGCTCATTCATCCACTCCCCAGTGTCGTCGCCGCCGACATGGAAGGGCAGCACAGCGCTTCCATGATTCGCGGCACTCACATGGTCCGCGATCCAGCCTTAACCGTGGTTGAACGGGAGATGGTACGAAAGTACTTGTTTAATACTATATGGCCAACTTGCGATGAGGCAGTGCCACGGCCAGCGTATGGACTTCGGTTCAGTGAAGGACAGTTCATGTATACCGAGGGGCACCCTCTGTTGGACGCAGCCTACCCGCGCACTACTAACCTCGTTCAACGCGTCGATGAAAGAAGGCCAACCTTGACGTATTGGCCCGCCTTGGTTAAGTCCATCGATTGATCTCATCATCCATCACGACGCTCATAGGTGTCCCCTCTTCAAGGTACTACTGAGCAGGAAATCATCGTGCCCATTACAGTTTCACCCGCAAAAGTGACACGAAACACATGGCCGCCGCACGTGGCGACCGTCCGCTTTGGGTCGCTATGTAGAGCTCTACATAGCGACCCCTATGCGCAGCTCGCAACTATGCGCAGGCACCACGAGATTAGCAGCACCGGCCCCTGTTTGGAGCCGGTGCTGCTACGCATAGTTATAGCGTCTGCAGGAACCGCATGAGCGAGTCCGGTGCTCGGAATCGACGCATGGTGGTGTCAGGCGGTTCCAGTCGGGCAAGTGCTTTCTCCTTCATTGAGAGGTCGGCCTCGACGTAGCGATGGGTGGTAGTTGTGCTCTCGTGCCCGAGCCACAGTGCGATCACATTGAACGGCACTCCCGACTGCAGCAGGTGCATCGCCGTTGTATGTCGTAGTGTGTGCGGCGAGACCTGCTTCTTGAGGAGGCTAGGCTCTTGAGCAGTTGCCATGGTCACCGCGAGATCCAGCCGCTGCGCGACGTTGGATCTGGACATTGCACGCCCATCGCGGTTGGGCAGCAATGCGGCCTCGCCACGCAGTCTTGGGTTAAGGCGCAACCAGGCGCGGATCTCAAGGATCGTGGCCTTCCACAGGGGCACCGATCGCTGTTTGCGCCCCTTGCCGCGAAGATGGACGCAGGCGGCGCCCTCAAGCACGACATCGATCACACGCACGCCGATGATTTCCGAAACCCGCGCGCCGGTGTTGTAGAGCATGGCCAACAGCAGATGGTCACGCTGCGAGAACCAGGTCGATCCTGGCTGCCCCAGCACCGCAATCATTTCCTCTCGCGTGAGGAAACCCAGCATCGGCCGTTCGAAGCGCTTCATCGGGACCGCCAGCGCTCGCTCGATCACGTGCAATGAGGCCACGTCACGCCGCCCGGCGAATTTCAGGAACGCCCGCAGTGCGGTGAGCCGCAGGTTGCGGCTGCGAACCGAGTTATGTCGGTCGTGCTCCAAATGAGTCAAGAACGCCAGGATCAGATCGGGCTGAATGTCGGCCAGCCGCAGGGTGGTCGGCGTCTTGCCCAGCTTGTGGCTGGCAAAGTCCAGGAACAACATCAACGCGTCTCGGTAACAAGCCACCGTGCGCGGACTGACCGCACGCTGCGCGACAAGATACTCGGTAAAGAACTGCTGGACCAGTGCGGCGAATGTCGGTGGTTTCGGTGCGGTGATATTACGCATTTGGGGCCTCCGTTTGCGACATGAATGACTCGAAGCGGCCTGCGGCCAGCGCCATCAACTCCGGCACCGCCGAGAGGTACCAGTAGGTGTTAGTCACCATCGCATGCCCGACGTAGGTCGACAGCGACAACATCGCCTGATCGATATCCACCCCCTGCGCCTGCCACAGCATGATGCGGCGCACGACGAAGGTATGGCGCAAATCATGAATGCGTGGCGCGTGATGAGTGCCGCGGTTGCGCCAGCCCAACTGTTCGCGCAGGCCGGCGAAGACGCGTTCCACCTGGTGTGTGCTCAGTGGCAATCCTCGTCGTCGCCCTCGCGTACCGACGAAGAATGGCGCATCGTCCTGCGCGGACTCGCCCGCCAGGTCGCGCATCCAGCAGTAGCGACGTAGCGCCTCCACGGTACTCAAGTGCATCGGCACTTGGCGCGACTTGCCGAACTTGGTCTGGTGGATGGTGAGCATCCCACACCTGAGGTCGACATCTTCGTTACGCAGCGACAGCGCCTCGGAGATCCGCATCCCGGTGCTGGCGATGAGACCGAACAACGTCTCGAAGATAACGCCGCGCAGGCCAGGTGTTGGCCCAAGCCGCCGAGCGGCGGCCAGCAGATCGACGATCTCCTGCTCGCTGTAGATGTGCGGTGCCTGCCGCTCGGGCAGTCGCCCGAAGATCGCGTCGTCAGGAACCTCGGTTCGCGGCTCGAACTGCTGCAGCCAACGCAGGAAGGAACGCAACAGCTTTAGTCGGCGCGCCCAGGTGAGCGGATCACTGCTGCCGTGGCTGTCACGCCGAGCCCAGTCAGCCATGACCTCTAAGGTTAACGGCCCGCAGTGTCCGACGGTCTGGACGTGACGCACGAAGCTTCGCAAGGCATAAGCCTGGGTGCGCGCGGAGAAGCCCAGGCGGCGACGCTCGACCAGATAGCGCTCGACACGAGCTTGCAGGGAGGTGGGCGCGCTCATGCTGCGCTCCCTGGCCACGGCAGGGCGACCTCGACGAGGTTGCGACTGTCCAGCTTGGCATAGATCAGCGTGGTGTTCAGCGAGCGGTGGCGCAGCACGTCGGCCACCTCCTTGAGGGAGGCGCCGCCTGCCAACAACCGATTGGCCATCGTATGGCGCAGCAGGTGCGAGCGCGTATAGGGCAGCCCGGCGCGCGTGAAGGCTTGGCGGATCGTCTTGCGCACGAGGTCGGGGCCAACGGGCTGATCGCGTGGTGCCACATGGCGTACGAAGACCGCGCGGTTACTCGTCGTGGGACGTTCGTGCTTCAAGTAAGCTGCGATGGCCTTGCCGGTGGCCACTGGCAGTGGCAGCACATCTTCGCGACGGCTCTTGGTGTGACGCAGCGTGATCGTTCCTGCACGCCAGTTAATGTCGTCGAGACTGATTCGGGCGACCTCGCCGCTACGAAGTCCGAGATCGAGAGCGCAGCGCACAATGGCGTCAGCGCGCCGCATGGAGCGACCGGGTTTGCCTAGCGAGCCGAGCAGTTGCTCAACTTCTTCGGCTGTCAGCGTCTTGGGTAGCGAGGACAACTGCCAGTTGGCGGGGTAGGACAACACGCCGATCAACCCGTGCACCGCGTCGCCAAACGCTGCGCGGTAGCGAAAGTATCCTCGCAGTGTTGCGACCACCGTGCCGGCGTTTGCCGGCTTGCTGTACAGCTTTGCCTGTTGCGCGAAGAAGCGGCGAACATGGTCGGGCTTGATCGCTGCGATGTCGACAGCACCGTCGCCGAAGCGAGAGACCAGCAACCGGCCCACGATGCGCAAGGCGATGTCCCGGGTCTTGGGCGCCAGGCCGCGCACATGATCCATGTCCTCGTCGTAACGGTGCAGTTCCTCATCTACCGGCGTCGTGCTTACCGTCGGCGGAATTGCCGCTCCCTGATCGCGCAGCACAGTGAGCAGATGGCCCAGCGCAGCACTCAAATTGCGTCGATCATGTTGAACCGGGCCTGTGCAACGGCATTGAGGAAGATGGTCGTCAAGGAACTCGGCGACGACTGCCTCGTCGATGCGTCGGACGCGCAGACGGCGACCGTGAAGCCATTGCGCAAAATGGGCTACGCTGCCCATGCAGTTGGAAAATGTGGTCGCAGCATAGCCGCGGTCCGTCAGGTACTGCTTGAACGCGTCAACGTGAGGTGCGAGAGATCCTTTGGCGAGCCAGTCGATACGGGTGAGTCGAGATGATTGTGTGTTTCCCATGATGGTCTCCTGAAGTGGGACCACCACTGCACTCTGCTGCGAAAACTATGTCCAGATATATACTGATCGACCCCGCCAAATGCCACGTCACGATTGAATCGACGAAGTTCTGTTGGTACGTCCTGCGCATAGTTACGAGCTGCGCATAGGGGTCGCGAACGGCAGTTCGATTTTCCCGATAGCAGACGTTGAAGTTGATCCATCAACCTTGCTGCGGCTGATCGAGAATGGCGAGCTTTGAGCCCCGTTTCCGTAATCAAAGGGGCAGACACGATAAACAGGAAATCGTGCTCAACCCCGTCACTCCTTGGTGCTAACAAGCGAAATCATTTTCTTGACCTCGGCGGCAAGGTGCATTGTGCTGATCTCAATCTCTGGGTGTTTAGCCGCAAAAACCCGAAACACATCATCTGCGAAGGCCTGCCCGATTGAGGCTACGCCAGCAAAGTCGAAGACAACAACCTGAACCTGTCGATTCTCGCGAGCAAGCATTTTCATTGCGATCTGGATACCAGGGCTCAAGCCGCATTCCTGTCAGGTACGAACATTGCTTATCACAGGATGTCTATTCACAACCTAATGATAAGGATCTTCCATGCTACTGGACCAATTCGAGAAACAAGGCCTGCTTTTCTACAGCAACTTCAAGGAAGCCACCAGCGCGGGTGGCATGATGGCCTACCGCGGCAGCCTGGTGCTGGTGGAAGGTGAAATATTGGATGAGCAGGGGCGGCGAGGCAAGCCGCCGGTCATGCTGGACGGCACGGTGATGCTGGCCGATGCCGACAAGATCAAGCTGCTGGCCGGCACCATCGACGAGCTGGACCACCTGCAGATAGTGTTGGACAAGTACGCCGGATATTTCACGCCGGATACCCGCGTCGTGCTGTATGTGGTCAATATCGGCGAGCCCATGCAGGTTGAAGTGGCTGGGGTGAATATCATCCTCATACCCATGGTGGACGGCCTGGTATGGAACGAACTGGTGGACGAGGTGAGGCTGGAAAAGAGCGACTTCAAGGGCCAATCCAGCGCCGACAAACTGATTACGGTACTCGAGGCCTTCAAGGGTTACCGCCCGAAGTACGAGAAGCTTTCCCTGGAAGAAGCCCAAGGCAGGACTATCGTTGCCCAGCGTGTTGATCGCGGACCGGTCTGAACGCCCAGCTTCAGTCAACTGTTAGCTGGCAGGATTTGTGTCATGTTACAAACAAAGCCCAGACAAAATACAGGGGTGATGTATGAAGGCTGACACCCCGTCGCATGATTTAGGGAAGCGCTGATTAATTCGTCACACCGGCGAAAGCCGGTGTCTAGCTTGTTGATTATTCTGGATTCCGGCCTTCGCCGGAATGACGGAATTTGATTTATTCAGCGTCTCCTTAGCAAACCGGAGCTCAACATGGAAGCAACCCTGAGAATGGTCGGCAATCACACCCATGTTGCATCGGAGGGCGAGATATCCGCCGGCATCACTGCGGCCCTCAACGTGTTCTCCGAGCACAATGTGGACCCCCTCGAATGTGCGGCGGCAAACGACAAGCGGGAACGGAACGAACTGCTCAGCCGTGAAGAAGCGCTGCTGTGCGTGATTTGGGACACGGCTGACGATAAGGCATTCCGCGCCGTAACCTTGGGTTGGCTATTCCGCGCTATCGACATCCGTCTTTCGGTTAGATGAGACGTCCAGCCATGGAGGACAAATAGCAATCCGGTGCTTTCATACGCTGCCGATTTACTGTTCCAGCCAATCAACATAACTGAAAACCAACCATGAAACATTACATGAAATTTTTCATGACACCAGGCTCCTGTTCAACTGGCATACATATTCTGCTTGAGGAGGTCGGCCTGCCCTTCGAAGTCTATATCGTGAACCTGATGGCCGGGGATCAGAACAAACCCGACTATGTGGCCATTAATCCGAAGTCCACTATCCCGACTCTGGTGCGTGAAGATGGAACCGCCCTGACCGAGTTCGGCGCCATCGCCTACTGGCTTGCCCGCACCAATCCGAAAGCGAAGCTGCTGCCGGGAGATGCGGATGGAGATGCCCTGGTCATCGAAACCCTGCACTACGTTGTGGGAACGATCCACGGACAAGGATTTACGCGCATCTTCACCACCGGCAACTTCACTCCCAACGAGGCCGACCACGAAGCCGTCAAGGCCCGTGGACGCGAGATTGTCGAAAAGGCATTTGCCGTCATGAACAACGTGCTCGCCGGAAAGGAGTATGTGGCCGGCAACTTCTCCATCGCCGATGCGGCGCTGTTTTATGTGGAATTCTGGGCGGACAAAATCAAAATCGACCTTCCGCCCAACTGCCTCGCCCATTATCAGCGCATGCTGGCGCGTCCGGTCGTGCAGCAGGTGTTGCGGGAAGAGGGTTATCGCTGACATGAAGCACAAAGATTCGAGGAGCCACGCATGTTGAACGCATCACTACTAGCGATCATCGAAGAGGCCAGCATCGCCGTACTGACCCTGACCGAAGGCTTGGAGAAAGAAGAGTTTCTCAACTCCCGCCTGACTCGCGCAGAAGTGGGCCGCCAGGTCAAAATCATGACCGACATCGCCGGCAAACTGCCTCCCCAGACCTGTACCCTCATGGCCGAAGTGGATTGGGCCGGATGGGCAGCCATGGCCAGACAACTGGATGAACCCCGCCAGGCGGCAGACCAGGCCCTGTGGTTCGCAGCCAAGTCCCTGATACCGGCGACCGTCATGTGGCTGCGGGTTTACCGCAAAAACCAGCCCGAGCTTTTCGACTACACTCTGCCTATGTAACTGGAACCGCAAGACTAGAAAAACGCCATGCTGATGGGGCCAAGCTTGAGAAGTAGGCAGTATTGGCTTAGTGGCCTTCCCTGACCATGTTGATCGAATATTTCGGAATTTCGACCACTAGATCATAGTTACCCACGATAGCCTGGCAACTCAAGCGCGAATCAGGCTCCAGCCCCCACGCTTTATCCAGCATGTCGTCCTCCAGTTCCTCCGATGGGATCAGCGACTCGCTCCCTTCCCTGACGATGATATGGCAAGTCGTGCAGGCGCAGGATTTCTCGCAGGCGTGTTCGATGGCAAGGCCCTGTTGCAGCAGCGCATCGCAAATAGAAATGCCAGGTGCCACATCGATGGCAGCACCATCCGGGCAAATTTCTTCGTGAGGGAGAACGATAAGTTGGGGCATGGTTAAATTTACACTCAGAGAATGTGCGGCGCCTGCTCAGAAGCTGGCCGCGATTTCTTCAAGGCGGTGGCCGGACAAAGCCTGCCGAACCGACATGTCCATGCGCCTGGCGGCGAAGTCGGAGGTTGCCAGGTTGAGTGCGTCGGCAGCCATTTTGATGGCACGATGGTTGTCTCCGGCTATCGTTTCGCGCAGAGTCGTCATCGCCAGGCTTATGTCGGCGCGTTCCTTGGGGGTCAACAGAGCGCCGCCATTTTCCGCCACTGCCGCCTCCGTGGCCTCCAGTAGGCGGTTGCCTTCGGTTTGCTGTTCACGCAAGGTGCGCGCGGCCATATCATCCTCGGCGTGGAGATACGAATCCTGCAGCATTCGGGTAATCTCCACGTCGCTCAGACCATACGAGGGTTTCACTTCCACCTTGGTTTCCACATCGGTGCTCTGTTCGCGGGCGGAAACAGAAAGCAGTCCATCCGCATCCACCTGGAAGGTGACGAGGATACGCGCCGCGCCGGCCACCATGGGCGGGATCCCGCGCAGCTCGAATTTGGCCAGCGAGCGGCAATCGCTCACCAGTTCGCGCTCGCCCTGCAGCACATGGATCATCATGGCGGTCTGACCGTCTTTGAAGGTGGTGAATTTCTGGGCGCGGGCAGCGGGGGTGGTGGAATTGCGCGGGATGATTTTCTCCGTGATCCCGCCCATGGTTTCGATCCCGAGCGAAAGAGGGATCACGTCCAGCAGCAGCATCTCGTCCGCGCTGCGGTTGCCAGCCAGGATATTGGCCTGGATCGAGGCGCCGATGGCGACCACCTTGTCAGGATCGAGGTTGGTGAGGGGTTCCTGCAGAAAAAATTCGCCGACGGCACGGCGGACGTGGGGCATGCGCGTGGAGCCGCCCACCATGACCACGCCTTTGATGTCTTCGATACCTAGGTCGGCGTCGCGCAGTGCCTTGCGGGTCGGGGCGAGAGTCTTGTTCACCAGGTTCGCGGTCAGGTCGGCGAAGATTAGGGAAGTCAATATCAAATCCACTACCTGGCCGGTGGAGAGCACCGCCGTAATGCCCGTTTCCGGATGGTCGGTCAAGGCTTCCTTGGCTTCACGGGCTTTGGTCAACAACAAACGCGCATCGTGCGCACCCAGCGTAGACAGTTTTGCCTGCTCCAGTATCCAGCAGTAAAGGCGCTGGTCGAAATCATCCCCGCCCAATGCGGAATCACCGTTGGTTGCCAGCACCTCGAACACGCCCCGAGTAAGCCTGAGGATGGAAATATCGAATGTGCCGCCGCCCAGATCATAGACCGCGTATACACCCTCGGCGGCGTTGTCCAGGCCGTAGGCCACGGCCGCAGCAGTGGGTTCGTTCAGCAACCGCAGCACATTGATCCCGGCCAGCCTGGCGGCATCCTTGGTGGCTTGACGCTGGGCATCGTCGAAGTAGGCCGGCACCGTGATGACTGCGCCCACGAGATCCCCGCCCAGCGCTGTTTCCGCCCGTAAACGCAGGGTTTTCAGGATGTCGGCGGATACTTCCACCGGACTCTTCACCCCGGCTGCGGTTTTAATTTGCACCATGCCTGGCGCATCGACGAAACGGTAGGGCGTATCGGTGGCCTCCGGCAAGTCCCCGAGGCCCCGGCCCATGAAGCGCTTGACCGATACGATGGTGTTGTGCGGATCCTCGCTTTGCCTGGCCTGCGCCCCATAGCCCACTTCGATGGGGCCATCTGCGAGGTAGCGGGCGACAGAGGGCAGCAATCCCCGTCCTTGCTCATCGTTGATCACGGCACTGACGCCGTTGCGCACGCTCGCCACCAGTGAGTTCGTCGTGCCGAGGTCGATCCCCACCGCCAGCCGGTGCTGGTGTGGGGCGGTGCTCATGCCGGGTTCGAAAATTTGCAATAGGCCCATGATCCCTCCAAAACACTCAGACGTTGAAGCTTTCGCCGCAGCCACACTGATTCTTGATGTTGGGGTTGTTGAACTTGAATCCCTCGTTCAGTCCTTCGCGCACGAAATCCAGTTCGGTGCCGTCCAGATAGGCCAGGCTCTTGGGGTCCACCAGCACGGTTACGCCGTGGCTTTCAAACCTGATATCGTCGGCGTTAAATTCGTCCGCGAATTCCAGCGTATAGGCGAGCCCGGAACAGCCGCTGGTGCGCACTCCCAGGCGCAGCCCGACACCCCTGGTTCGCTGGCTGAGGAATTTTTGCACGCGTTCCGCCGCGCTGGTGGTTAAGGTGACTGACATTGGTCCGCTCCCCTGGATAATCAAACCGAAAATGAACTGCCGCAACCGCAGGTGGAGGTCGCGTTGGGGTTCCTGATCACGAAACGCGCCCCTTCCAGTCCCTCCTCATAGTCGATTTCGGCGCCAACCAGATACTGGAAGCTCATTGGGTCGATGAGCAGGCTCACGCCGCCTTTCTCGACCACGGTATCGTCCTCGCCGGCAGTCTCGTCGAAGCTGAAGCCGTATTGAAATCCCGAGCATCCCCCGCCGGAAACGAAAACGCGTAACTTCAGGTTCGGGTTATCCTCCTCCAGGATGAGTTCGCTGACCTTGTTTGCGGCGCTGTCGGAGAAAACGATCGGGCTTGGCGTCTGGGTAGTCGCATCTAACATGATTGTGCCTTTCTATCAGTGGAACTGGACAGGGATCAAGCTGCCGGCGTCGGCGCGCAGATGTCGTAGCCTTGATCGGCGACGGTGTGCTTGGTTTTGTAGTCGGCTACGGCCGCCTTGATCGCGTCTTCCGCCAGAATGGAGCAGTGAATCTTGACCGGGGGTAATGCCAGTTCTTCGGCAATCTGCGAGTTCTTGATTTCCAGCGCCTGATCCAGGGTTTTTCCCTTGACCCATTCCGTCACCAGGGAGCTGGATGCAATCGCGGAACCGCAGCCGTAGGTTTTGAACTTGGCATCTTCGATCACTCCGTCCCGGTTGACCTTGATCTGCAGTTTCATCACGTCCCCGCAAGCCGGCGCTCCGACCATGCCGGTGCCGATGTCATCGTCGCCATTCTCGAAAGCGCCGACGTTGCGGGGGTTTTCGTAATGGTCCAGCACCTGGTCGCTATATGCCATGATTCACTCCTTGAAATTGATCGGGTTACTGCTTTGCAAGCCGGTGGCTAATGCGCCGCCCACTGCACGCTGCTCAGGTCGATCCCTGCCATATGCATGTCCCACAGAGGGGACAATTCGCGCAATCTCGCAATCTTGTTCTTCAGCAGTTGAATGGCGTAATCCACTTCCTCTTCCGTGGTGAAACGGCCGATGCTGAAGCGGATGGAACTGTGCGCCAGTTCATCGCTATGACCCAAGGCCTTGAGCACGTAGGACGGCTCCAGGCTGGCCGATGTACAGGCGGAGCCGGAGGACACGGCGAGATCCTTGATCGCCATCATGAGCGATTCGCCTTCGACATAATTGAAGCTGATGTTCAGGTTGTGCGGAATGCGCTGTTCCATATCGCCGTTCACGTACACTTCCTCCATGTCCTTCAGGCCGTTATAGAGCCTGTCGCGCAACATGCGGATGCGCTCGTTTTCCGTGGCCATTTCTTCGCGAGCGATGCGGAAAGCTTCGCCCATGCCCACGATCTGGTGCGTGGGGAGCGTGCCGGAGCGCATGCCGCGCTCGTGGCCGCCGCCATGCATTTGCGCTTCCAGGCGGATGCGCGGCTTGCGTCGCACAAACAATGCGCCGATGCCCTTCGGGCCATAGGTCTTGTGCGCGGAGAACGACATCAGGTCCACTTTCAGCGTGCGCAGGTCTATCGCCACCTTGCCGGTGGATTGGGCCGCATCGACGTGAAAGATGACGCCCTTCACGCGGCAGAGGGCGCCGATCGCGGAAATATCCTGAATCACGCCGATTTCGTTGTTCACATGCATGATGGATACGAGAATCGTGTCCGGACGAATCGCCTCCTTGAGTTTTTCCATATCCAGCAGGCCGTTCGGCAGCGGGTCGAGATAGGTCACTTCGAAACCCTCGCGTTCAAGTTCGCGCAGGGTATCGATCACCGCCTTGTGTTCGGTTTTTAGGGTGATCAGGTGCTTGCCCTTGCTCTGATAAAAATGAGCGGCGCCCTTGATGGCCAGATTGTCGGATTCGGTTGCGCCGGAGGTCCAGACGATTTCCTTGGGGTCGCAGCTCACCAGCCTGGCCACTTCTTCGCGCGCGTTCTCCACGGCCTGTTCGGCAGTCCAGCCGAACGAATGGGAACGGCTCGCAGGGTTGCCGAAATTTTCCGTCAGATGGGGAACCATCTTCTGCGCAACCCGTGCGTCGACCGGCGTTGTTGCCGAATAATCCATATAAATTGGCATGCGTAACACTTGTGGGATCCTCCTGATGAGGTGTCTGCCCGAATGCCGGACAGTCAGTTTCATTCAATACTTAGCAAGTCTTATGCCAACAACTATGAATTTTCTAACAGACTGGTTTTAATTATTATTTTTTTTAGCCCGTAATGCGCACGAGAAAGTTTGTAGGTTTTTGTAGGGTTTGAGACAAGCTGAAATGGCGGTTTTTGACGTATGAATTGCGGTGATCGACCCGGATATTTTATTGAATTTAACCAACCCTAAGAAAAGTAGCGGTACACCTTCATGACCGCCTGATAAGTTTGTGCAAACCACGACAGTCGTCCGCGAGGTCACCTCGCTTTCCATGATCGACTAGCCTTGGCGCCGCATGATGCTATCAATGCTGATTGTCGCCTTGCCAGGTTCAGATCCGATGGCGGCGCTGCTGCTGCAACCTCCTCCGCATGTCCCGTGCGCATTCGGGTTGAAGAACTTGAGTCCGCTTTCCGTTACGGTATCGGCAAAGTCGATGATGCAGCCATCCAGTAGATCGCGGCTGCCCTGGGGCATGAACACCCGGAGACATTCCAGCTCAATCACGTAGTCGCCAAAATGCGGGGCTCGCTCGACAGTAAACTCGCAACTCAACCCGGAACAGCCCCCTGGGCTCACCACCAGGCGAAAACCTGCTGTCGCTCCGGCATTGCCGAAGCGGACCATGCGGCGCATGAAGTTTTCTGCCATGAGCGTAATAGTCAGCTTCATGATCCTCCTCCATCATGCCGCATAGCGCGGCAAACTTTTATCCACCACCACACAACCGTCCACCGGACAGACCTCGACGCATTGCGGGTCTTCGCCCTCGCATTCGGTGCATTTCTTCGGATCGATGATGTAGGTGCCGTTCTTCTCCTTGATCGCGACGTTGGGACAAACCGGCTCGCAAGCAGTACAGGCGGTGCAGGTGGAAGAGATGATCTTGTAAGGCATGGTTTTCTCCTTTGAATAAAATAATTCGTTATGCGGTGGTCACGTCGTCCGGAATGCATTTCGCGGTCAGCGTCTCAAGCCTCTCCACCTGGCTCTCGCCCAGACCTCGGTGACAGATCGCCAAACCCAGCGATAGGGCCGCTGGACTTACCGGAACCGCCCTTCGCGCCGCAACCCGACGTTCGGGTTGCCTGAGAAGTAAAAATCAGGAATGACTTTGGGTGGCATCACTTGATCCTTGTTGACCTTAATATCTTTCTGCAACAAGCGTGCCACGTGGTTATCTTAGTTTATTATCCTTATAAAACATAAAGATAATAAACACTTTTGGTTTGTCTCGATTGCGACAAACGCGAAATCTGAAGTGGGGAATGCGACAAGATGATTGATAGTGTGACTGTTAGCTGGTCGGCGCACGCCAAAAACGGCCATTCAGGCAAGCCGGGGGAATTCAGCAGGCCAAGTTCATGGGATTTGGAACTCCCCGCAAAGGGCTGAACCGGTTATTGCCCCCTGGGATGGTATGTTGACGCCCACTCAGAACCAGAAAGTCGTGTCCTTCATCAGGAACTCGACATAAGGCATGTAGTGGGAGCCGTCGCAGGAAAAAGTCAGGCTCACGATGCCGTTGAAAGTATTGATCGAGGCCGTGCGCAAATAGAAGGTCGGATCGGTCAGGCGCAGGGATTGCAGGGTATTGAGAATGCGCTTGATGTCGACTTGGGGGATCGCCGCATTGCTCGGATAGGGCCGGGACGGGAATGCCAGACAGATATCCGGATCATTCAGGGCTTCATGATCCAGGATGCGGTAGCGGAACGGGTCATCCACGGTCCAGATGGTTGCCTGGCTGCTGGAAAAATGCAAGAGGCATTGAAATACGCCGCGTTGGGTGAGCAGTTCTTCCAGGATGGACAGGGCCTGCTCCATGTTCCGGTCCATCGGGCTTTCGACGCGGCTCTGCAAGAAAACCGTCCCGCGAATCGCCGGATCGCCCTTCACTTGCCGCCAATAGCCTGGTTCATCGTAGAGTTCCGCGGTCACCGGTAGATTGCGCAAGTCGAAATCGGCGCCGAGATAACCCAGCCAGTGGTCGTCCCTGCGCACGACCTGCAAGGCCGTGAGGGAGGGGTGGCCCTCGGCCAAGCTGATGTAGGCGTCCGAAAGCAGGAATCCCCAGGACGGCACGACTTCCTTCATGTAAGGCCGCTGGGAGCGGTCGCGGCCAAAGTGGGCGGATGTAATCCCGGATTGGCCGGCGTTGTCGCAAATCTGTATGCCGTCCGTGCCTACGCAGTACAGGAAGGCGCAATGGGGAATATCGGAAAAACCGTTGTTCAGGATACCATTGAGTTTTTCGCGGTCTCCCCATGCCGGTGTGCAGCGCTCCGCCAGACGCGCCATGGGTTCGCGCAGGATGCGTGCCAGTTCCTCACGCTGGAGGTAGATGCTGTCTTTCCACGACTTGTTCACGGGCTGTCAAATCTCCTACTATCATCCAATCGGCAGTTTGTTTAGGCAATGCGTTAACGCCAACTTTTGAGCAATATGAACTTCCGCTATATTACGATCGAAATCGGAAGTCTACATTTAAAACAGTGCCTGTCAGGCCAAGCCTCAACTTCACCATTTTATTCAGCCCCAGTACTAGCCCACGCGGCTCGCTGATCCGCTACAACTGCTTGATCTCAATATTAAACTTCTTCAACGCATAGCCCATCTGCCGCGGCGTGAGATTGAGCAGCCGCGCCGCCTTGGCCTGCACCCAGCCGCACTTCTCCATCGCCCACATCAGCCGGTCGCGCTCTGAAACCGGCTGATGCACTTCAGGGTGCTCGCTAACGCTCTCCGCCTCCTGATAAGCTTCCGGCAGGTCTTCGGGAATGGTCGGCGTTTCAGGCACGGATTGCCGTTGCGGCACGATCGGAATCGAGCGGTGATCCTTGCCATAGTCCTTCAGCGCCGACGAAAAACACAACCCCTTCTCGCACAGCATGTCGGACTGGCGGATAAGATTGCCGCGCGTCATGGTGGCCATGCGCTCGACGCAGTTTTCCAGCTCGCGCACATTGCCGGGCCAGTTACACCTGCACATGGTCTGCATTGCCTCCGGACTGACGGTGAAGTTGCGCTTGTTTTCGCGGTTGAACTTCTCCATGAAATGCTCCAGCAGCGGGGGGATATCGTCGCGCCGTTCGCGCAACGGCGGCAGGAAGATCGACACCACGTTGATACGAAAATACAGGTCGGCGCGAAATTCGCCCTTGCTCACCATTTCCTCCAGGTTGCGGTTGGTGGCGGTGATCAGCCGCACATCGACGCGGATGGTGCGGTTGCCGCCGACCCGCTCGAACTCGCGCTCCTGTAGCACGCGCAGCAGTTTGGCCTGGAACGAGGCAGAGATGTCGCCGATCTCGTCGAGAAACAGCGTGCCGCCGTGGGCCTGCTCGAAACGGCCCTTGCGGTCCGAGGTAGCGCCGGTGAAGGCGCCCTTCTCGTGGCCGAACAATTCCGATTCGAGCAGGCTCTCCGGCAGGGCGGCGCAGTTGAGCTTGATGAAGGGGCCGTCCTTGCGCGGGCTGAGGTAGTGAATGGCGCGAGCGATAGCTTCCTTGCCGGTACCGGATTCGCCGCGCAGCAGGATAGTGGCCTTACCCGGCGCAGCCTGGTGCACGTCGGCGAAGACCTGCTGCATGCGCTTGCTCACGCCGATGACGTTTTCCAGGCTGAATTTGCCTTGCAGTTCCTTTTGCAGCCGGAATTTTTCCTGCATCAACTGCTCACGCTCCGCTGCCACGTTCTGGTGCAGGCGCACGTTCTGGCCAATCAGGTTGGCGACCATGGCAAGGAAACGGACATCGCCCTGGAAGCGGCCCG
Organism: Sulfuricella sp.; assembly: GCA_019911785.1. Next base: position 22,151 of record JAIOJM010000216.1, read on the forward strand.
CCCCGTCCGCCGCCCGGTCCATGCCCAGCACGCCGATGCAGCGGCGCCCCACTTTGATCGGCACGCCAATGAACGCCACCTCTCCGACTTCTGCCTTGCGCGAACCGGTGCGGTTGAGGAACAGCGGCTCCTTGGAAACATCCGGGATCACCGCTGGCATGCCGCTCTGCAGGATGCGCCCGGTCACGCCCTCGCCTGCCATGAACCTGCCACGCCGGATCTCTTCCGGCGTCAGCCCGACGGCGGCCACCACCTGCAACTCGCCGTCCTCCTGCACCAGGCTGACCATGCTGCGCTGCATGTGCAAGTGTGAGGAAAGCAGGTTCAGCACGCCGCGCAGCGTCTTGTGCAGATCCAGCGAGGAGCCGAGGATCTTGCTGATTTCATAGATGGTGACCAATTGCACCGATGGAGTGTCTTGTGCCATGTTCGATTCCGGACAATATTAACTGCGACCACATCGGCACACGCAAGTTTCGCGCCAAGCGGCCATTCCGAATTCAGCAACGGGTCAGGAAGGGCGTCTTATCTTGGGTTCAGGAAATTAACAGGTTTTCTTCAGATACCGGTCCGGTAGTTCAGAGCAGTAATTTGAGCAACGTAATGGTGCATGGGGGCGAACATTGAACATCGGGAGATGGCGGAAGGTGTGAGATTCGAACTCACGGATCCTTTCAGATCGGCAGTTTTCAAGACTGCTGCCTTAAACCACTCGGCCAACCCTCCGATGGCCGCCATGATACCGTTTGCCGCCTGCATTGACCAGTGCTTGAAACTTTACCCCGAATTGCGTAGTCTTACCCATGTCTTTTTTTGTAACGAGGAGCCAACTGATGCAACCTGAACTGCGAATGACGTCACAAACAACCGAACTGGCCCTTGCGGCCAACAAGGTCTTGCGCAACACCTACATGCTGCTCGGTTTGAGCATGATTCCGACGGTGATCGGCGCGGTGATCGGCATCAACCTGAACTTCTCGTTCATGGCGCAAAGCCCGATTCTGGGCTTCATCGTCATGCTGGCGGTGATGTTCGGCCTGTTCTGGGGGATCAGCAAAAACCGCGACAACGGCCTCGGGGTGGTTCTAATGCTGGGGCTTACCTTCTTCATGGGCCTGATGCTCGGACCGATCCTGCAAGTCGCCCTGCATCTGCGAAACGGCGCGCAGCTGGTCGGAATAGCGGCAGGTGGCACCGGCGTGATCTTCTTCTCCCTGGCGACTATTGCCACGGTGACCAAGAAGGATTTCAGCTTCATGGGCAAGTTCCTGTTCATCGGGCTGATCCTGCTGATCGTCGCCTCGCTGGCCAACATGTTCTTCCAGATTCCGGTGATGCAGCTGACCATCTCCGCAATCGCCGTGCTGATCTTCTCCGGCTTCATCCTGTTTGACGTGAGCCGTGTCGTCACCGGCGGGGAAACCAACTACATCATGGCGACCCTGGCGATTTACCTGGATATCTACAACCTGTTCGTAAACTTGTTGCAGTTGTTGATGGCACTGTCTGGCGAACGCGACTAGGCGGCACACAGCATCATGAGAGGGCGGCCGATTGGCCGCCCTTTTTTATCCTTGAAAAATCAGTTATCCACAGATAAACACAGATTTACACAGATATTTCAATACGTTGACTTCATTGCATGACTCACCATGACGGTGATGTGCGATTGACTGGCAACCGCCTGATTCAGCGAGGTTTTATCTGTGTGAATCTGCGCCATCTGCGGATTATAGGTTTATTTCTCGAACAGGGCGATGGATTCGACGTGCGCGGTATGCGGGAACATGTTGACTACGCCGGCGGCTTTCAGCGCATAGCCCTTGGAGTGCACCAGCACTTCGGCATCGCGCGCCAGCGTGGCCGGACTGCACGACACGTAGACGATGCGCTGCGGCCCATCTTCCGCCAGCGCCTTGATCACTTCAACCGCGCCGTCGCGCGGCGGGTCGATCAGCATCTTGTCGAAATGCCCCAGTTTTTTCAGGCCGATTGCATCGGTCTCAAACAGGTTCGCCTCGACGAACCGTGCCCGCGCCGATAGACCGTTGACCTCGGCATTCGCCTGCGCCCGCCGCACCAGGGCGGCGCTGCCTTCCACCCCCACCACGTCGGCGCCGCGCCGGGCGATCGGCAGGCTGAAATTGCCCAGCCCGCAGAACAGGTCGGCGATGCGCTCGCCCGGCTTGGGGTCGAGCAGGTTGATTGCGCGCCGCACCAGCACGCGGTTGATATCCGGGTTGACCTGGGTGAATTCGGTGGGCCGGAACGGCATCACGATGCCGAAATCCGGCAACGTGTAGTTGAGTTCCGGCGCATCCAGCGGATAAAACGGTTGCACCGTTTCAGGCCCCTTGGACTGCAGGAAGAACTGGATCCGATGCCGGTCGGCGAATGCCCGCAGCAACGCTTCATCCTGCTCATTCAACGGGTCCATGATGCGCAGCACCAGCACGTCGACATCCTGGCCCAGCGCCACTTCCACCTGCGGCAAACGCTCGCGGATGGAAAGCTGCTCGACCAATGCGCGCAGCGGCATGAGCAGGGCGGAAATGCGCGGAGGCAGCACTTCGCAGCTCTCCATGTCGGCGATAAAGCTGCTGCGCTTTTCATGGAAGCCGACCAGGACGCGCTCTTTTTTCCGCACATATTTGACCGACACCCTCGCCCGGTGGCGGTAGCCCCAGGGCGGACCGTAGATGGCGGGCAGCATTTCCTCTGCCCGCACCTTTCCGATATGCCACAGGTTGTCTTCCAGCACGCGCTGCTTGGCAGCGACCTGCGCCCCGGCCTCCATGTGCTGCATGCTGCAGCCGCCGCACAGGCCGAAATTCGGGCAGCGCGGAGTGACGCGCATGAAGCTGGGCTTGAGGATTTTCGTCGCCGTGGCCTGCTCGTAGCTGGGCTTCTTCTTGAAGGTGGAATACTCCACCGTTTCGCCGGGCAGGGCGCCTTCGATGAAGATGGTCTTGCCTTCCACATGGGCGACGCCGCGCCCTTCATGGTCGAGAGATTCAATGATGGTCATGGGGATTAATTCTTAAAAACAGTTTGTCCACAGATGAACACGGATTATCACGGATTGATGTTCGAAAAACCTTTGGGGTCTATCTGTGTAAATCCGTGTTCATCCGTGGCTAAAACAGGGTTTCACTTCCACAAAGCCAGGAACTCCTGCCAGTGCGGCGCATCGGACTTGCTCAAGGTGGCTCGCACCAGGTCGCACTCTGACTGATACGCCTCGCGCGTCAGCGCACCGCGCATCAGCTGGAAACGCAGGTAAACCAGGTAGGTGTTGGCGACGTCGGTTTCGCAGTAATTGCGGATGCCGTCGATCTCGCCGTCCTGGAAGGCATCCCAGACTTTCGAGCCGTCCATGCCGAGCTTGCCGGGCAGGCCGACCAGTTGCGCGATCTGGTCGAGCGGCGCGTTGGCGCGCGGCTGGTAGAGCGCGAGCAGGTCCATCAGGTCGAGATGGCGGGTATGGTAACGGCTGATGTAGTTGTTCCACTTGAATTCGCGGTCGTCCTCGCCCATGTCCCAGTAGCGCGGCGCCTGGATGCCGTGGATCATGGCGCGGTAGTGAAGCACCGGCAGGTCGAAGCCGCCGCCGTTCCACGACACGATCTGCGGCGTGTATTTCTCGATGCCCTCGAAAAAGCGGCGGATCAGTTCGGCCTCATCGTCCTCGGGATTGCCCAGCGACCAGATGCGGAAGCTGTCGCGCTCGCGCAGGGCGCAGGAGATCGCCACCACGCGCTGCACGTGCAGTTGCAGGAAGTCGCTGCCGGTTGCCTGGCGGCGCTGGTGGAAGGCCATCTCCGCCACCTGGGCCGGGTCGATTTCGTCCCCGAGCCCGTTCAGCTTGCGCAGGCCCACGATGTCGGGGACTGTCTCGATGTCGAATACCAGAACGGGAGCCTGCCCCCGAAATGTGTGATCGGGGGTCACTATTTGCGCACCCATGCCCCGCTCTGGTTCTGATACCACCATCCCGGCGCGGCCTTCTGCACCCAGCGCTGGGCGAAGGTGGCGCGAATCTCCTCCTCCCATTCCGGATGGCCGTTGGCGCGTGCAATCTCGCGGTACAGGGCCTGGCGATCCTGGTTCTCCGCCGCGACCAGTCCGTTCACCGCCTGCCGCTGCGCCAGCGGCACCAGGGCAGCATCTCGCACCGCAATCAGGCCGTTGCGCGTCAGGCCGACTGCGCCGCTGGCATAGTGGCCTGCAAGCTGGTCATGGCGCTGCTGCATGGTCATTTTCAGGCTGCTGATGGCAGGCGTGTTGATTTCCAGGTCGGCTGCGGCCAACGCCAGCAAAGGCGTCCACAGCAGGGCAACGAGCATCCACAAACGAAGAATCTGGCTGTACATTGTGACCTCCTATTTCTGTTCGTCCGGTTTGGCCGGTGCCGGTGCGTCGCCCTGCTTCTTCAGCTGCCACACCTCGTCGATGATCTTGTCGGCGGCCTTTTCTGCTGCCGCTGCGGGAAAATAGATGTTGATGGTGACGCACGCCGAAACCGTCGCCGCCAGCAACACGGCCATAGCCATGGGCAATGTTCTCATACCGCTCCTTTATCCTAAAAACGGCAACACACCACGAATTGCACGAATGTTCACAAATGAACACGAATAGTTCAAAGACAAATTTCACCCAACAGGTGAATCAGACTGGCCAATGTGTCGCCAATTATTCGTGAACATTCGTGTTCATTCGTGCAAATTCGTGGTTAATCGATTTTTTTAGGTTTATCCGGGTTGTTACTGGATAACCGGCTTCACATTCTTCTGGGTCACCCGCTTCAGCCGCTCCAGCAACTCGTCCCAGCTCACCTCGCGATTGTAACCGATTACGTTGATCGCCGGTATGCCGCCGCCCTTCACGATGACGTAGCCATGCGGCGCCGGCTCGACGCCGTCCATCAGGCACACCCCGTTGCGCAGCACGCAGGAAAGGCCGATCCGGTCATAACCGAACTGCTCGAAAAATCTCAGAAAACTGCGCTGGATCGCGGCGGCTGCCCCGGCGCCGCCCAGAGACGAAATGCTCTGCACTGCGCTCTGGCTGATTTTCTTCGGATAGCTCCCGGGGCTGCTTGCCACCTTGGCATCGAACTGCACCGGGCGCCAGTTCGACAGCTCCAGCCCGGCCGCCGCAACGTCGATGCGCCCCTGCATGTTGCCGAAGGAAAAGGCGCGGGTCAGCAGATCGAGGTCGAGATTGCGCATGTCGAGATTGGCAGACAGGCGCGGCGCGCGACCGAAAGGCTCGTTCAGCGAGAGGTCTTTGACCACGACCGTGCCGTCGAACACCCTGAACAACAAGGCGCCATCCACCCTGATATTGCCGCCGGCATAGCTGACGGCGGGGATGATGCCGGACAGCGTGCCATGCATGAGCGGCAGCTTGAATGCCGCGCTGAAGCGCTCCATCGAAACGGGTGCCAGGCCGCCGCTGAAGCGCCACTGCCAAACGCCATCGCTGTGGCTGGCGGTGAAGCCGTCGAGATTAAGCCTGCCATCGAGCAGGGGAATGGAAAGGTCGGGCGTGCTGAGCTGCCAGCCCTTCATCGTCAGCGGAACCCGTGTCTCGCCCAGTGCCAGGCGCAGAACCTCGCCGCTCTGGAGGCTAATCTCCGCCTGGCGCTCTTCCTTGTTCGACCACGGGATACGGGCGTTCACGCCATGCAGCGCGAAACGCTGGTCCTCGTCGACGAATTCGGCAGCGCGCAGGCTCAGGTCGAAGTCGGTGGTGACGCCGTCGCGGTAGCGCCATGCCAGATCGGCGCCGCCCTTGGCCTGCAGCTTGGCGAAGGCGGTTTTTTCCAGGAAGGGTTTGAGCAGAATCGGATACAGCCCGGCCACGTCGATGCCCGCCGCCTTG
>JAIOJM010000217.1 GCA_019911785.1 Sulfuricella sp.
CAGGAAAACAACACGTGCCAGAGTTACCCGATCCAGACGACATTCTCCGCGCTAATCTGAATAGAGAAACTGCCCGCATCGAGTGGAAGGAATTGCTCCGTTTCTTTGCCGCCGGGACAGCCATTGCGGTTAGCGAAGAACTGGATTTGATTGAAGTCGCCCTTCAGATCTCGAATGACAACAAGATGCAGATCGAACAATGGACGATCGAGAAGCGAGTCGGCAAAGTATCCGATGCACAGGCGAAAGACTGGCTGGAAACAGATGCCTGCCTATGGGCAGTAGTGGTCAGGCCGTGGATATTGGTTCAGCCGGTAACCGAATAAGCACATCAATCCCGCGCACTGTTTCTAAATCCGGGGGCGTTGAATCAGGATCACCAAGCAACGAATTGCAGCCGCTGCAACAAACCAAAGTGACTGGATACCAACGCTCCAGAGCCGCGGTTTGACACACAAGTTGACGGGGCGCAGACTGCCGCGCATTCCCAAACCATGTAGCACCACAGGAGAAGAGAATGTCCAAGAAACGGTTCCACTGCCAAGTGGTTACTCACGAAGGCATCAAAAGCATCAGCATCACCGATGACGCGCACCACTTCTGCATTACATTGGAAGACGCAGGCAATAGACTCACCGCCCTAAAAGAAGCCATCGCCATCGGCAAATATCCGATCACCATGGAACTGGTGAACTCCTGTGCCAAATTGATGACCGGCCAAACCGTGAAATATTACGTCACACAACACGACGCCGAGAAGTTTCTCCATTCGCTGGATAAAGCGCTGCACCATTGAGACGCAAGCACACAAAAATGAAAGCCTCGCAGGGGATGCGATGCTTTCATTTTTGTAGAATTTTCAAGGTCGTAAATTGTGATCTTAAACACTGGCCTGTCTGATGAGGTATTCGTGACCGTCCGCTGTAGGGCAGCGTAATGTCAAAACTATCTGGTGGCAGTGCCATGAACTGCCGGTCAAGGCTGCCGCAGGAAGTGACCGTTCCTCGGCCATTACGGACGTCCGACTATAGCTTAGCAACGACTGCTCTCAGCAAAAAAGAGTCTTTTGAGAATTTCCCTAAAGCTACTATTTGGCATATTCTCTTGTTTTTATAGGCCGGTGATTTTGAACAACTAGTCACTTCTCCTGCGCTTCTTGTTCGATAACCACGAAAGGAACTGATCATGAAAGCATATAGAGACATAAACGGTGACTCTGGGATATCCGCCTACGATTGCGGCGATGATTGGATAAATGTCCAGTTCAAAGGTGGCAATACTTATGAATACCAAGCCTCAAAGATTGGGCAAATGCACATCACCGCTATGAAAGCACTTGCAGACGCAGGTGATGGGCTTAATTCCTACATCATGCGGAACCCAACCGTAAAAAATGGCTGGTCATCTAAGAGCTAATGTTTTCCCTTCGTGCGTTTAGGCAACCCTCTGTAGGAAAGGCTGATTAAGAGTAGCCTGATTCCTATTATTCAATCTTGTTTAGTTAGTGTTCGTGGCCTAATGGAAACGTGGCATTTGCTAGCGGCCACCGGAGAAGCAGAAACTCAGTCTTCGGTGAAGGGGACAAGGGGCTGGAACCTGCAATGAAGATTCAATCCGTTCGCATCAAAAACTTCCGCGCGTTGAAAGACGTAACGATCCTCTTCGATTCCGTTACGACCTTCATCGGGCCGAACGGTGCTGGCAAGTCAACTGTGCTTCGTGCGCTCGACTGGTTCTTTAACGGTAAGCCTGGCTCGCTGACGGAGAAGGACTGCTCCTTCGGGGCGACGGACGAAGACATTGAAGTTCAGGTTACATTCGATGACCTCTCCGATAAGGACCGAGATGCACTTGGCAAGTACGCGCCGGAAGGAGTTGACACGTTTACTGCGTGGAGGTGCTGGTCACCTGGTGGCTCCGATGTGATTTCCGCCAATGCAAAAAGCTTTCCGGATTTCAATGCAATCAAGGTCGCTAACGGTGCTGCCGCGAAGAAGGAACTGTACGCCGCTCTTCGACTTAATCATCCAGAACTGGAACTCCCGGCGGCCAGCACCGGCGCAACCGTTGAGCAGGCTATGACCACATGGGAAGCATCTCATACTGATCAACTCGTCGACGCCCCAGAGGCACTGCAGACCAACTTCTTCGGCTTCAACAGCGGCGGAAAGATGAGTGGCCTTTTCGACTTCGTTCTGGTTACTGCCGACCTTCGGGCGAGGGAAGAATCAATGGATGGTAAGTCGAGCATCATTGGCCGAATCCTTGAACGTTCGGTTGATCGTGCTGCTGCTGATGAAGCGATTGCGGAGATTGTCGAAGAGTCACGCGCGAAGCAGCAGAAAGTCTACGACGAGAAGTTCAAGGCACAGCTTGATGCCATAACAACGCAGCTCAACGCGGTCGTCACGTCTTACTCGCCTGGTCGGGCTGTCACGGTTTCCCCTGCTGAGGTAGAGCTCAAGGCTCCTCGGACAACCTTTCAGGTGGCAGTGCTCGATGGCACAACCGAGACTGATGTAGAGCGACAGGGGCATGGTTTTCAGCGCACGCTTCTGATTTCGGCGCTCCAGCTTTTGGCGCAGACGGGTGCGGCTTCAGCAGAGGGTGTCATATGCCTAGCAATCGAGGAACCGGAGCTCTATCAGCATCCGATACAGGCTCAGACCTTCGCGAAGGTGCTTCGGTCGCTTGCCGAGAGCGCCGGTAAGCGCATTCAAATAACGTATGCGACTCATAGTCCTTACTTTCTTGAGGCGCGACATTTCGACCAAGTCAGGCGACTAACAAGATCGACTGACCAGACTCCTGCGGTCACTGTCCACTTCACCACAGTTGCTGATGTGAAAGCCAGGCTGAGTGGGGTGTTGAACGCCGATACAGTAGATCGCAAGCTCGACAGTCTTGTGGCTAATGAACTTGCAGTGGCGCTCTTCTCAAATCGCACTTTCCTTGTGGAAGGAGCGACTGAATCGTCAGTTTTCTATGGTATTGCTGATAAGACCTCACTCGGCTCGCTTGAGGCCGCTGGAGTCTCCATCGTCCCCGTAGGAGGCAAGACAATGATCCCGCTCGCACACGCAATCCTGACATTGATCGGTATACCGGTCTATGCGCTCTTCGATGCAGACGGCAGATTTGAAGTGCGTGCCAAGGCCAATGGAAAGCCGCAAAATAAGATCGATGACGAACGGAGAACCCATGTGGCAGCGAATCGCATGGCGTTGAAGTACTTCGGTCAACCCGAAGAGGACTTTCCAGCTGCCGTTGTTGGCGACAACGTCGCGATCTTTGAGGATCACCTTGAAACCTTCCTGTTAGAAAACTGGCCCGAATGGATCACGTCCTGCAACGAGGTCGAGGCTACCGCAGGTATCATTCTCGGAAAGAATCAACTTGCGTACCGAACGGCAACACTCAAGGCCGAGGGAGCTATACCAGAGATGCTCAAACAGATTCTGAAGAAGGCGGAAGGAACGTAGACATGAACGAGATCAAATGCCCGAACTGCGGGAAAGCATTCAAGATTGACGAAGCTGGGTACGCGGACATCCTGAAGCAGGTTCGCGACAGCGAGTTCGAACAGCAGTTGCACGAGCGGCTTGAACTGGCCGAGCAGGACAAGCGGAATGCTGTCGAGCTCGCCAAAACCCAAGCCGCCAGTGAATCGCAGAAGTCCGCAGCGGCTAAGGACACCGAAATCCAGGAGCTAAAGTCCAAGCTCGAAGCTGGTGAGGTGGCGCGAAAGCTCGCCGTGACCGAAGCCCTAAGAACAGTGGAAAAAGAACGTGACGCACTTGCGAACGAACTTGAGAAGGCGAAGCATGAAAAGCAAGTCGTTTCCATGCTGGCCGAGGCGAGGCTCGTGAATGAACTACAGATGGCCGCCGCAACGAAGGACGCGGAGATACAGGGCCTGAAGGCTACGCTCGACGCCATCGAGGTTGCGCAGAAACTCGCGATCACCGAGGCAGTCAATGCGGTCGAGAAGGAACGCGACGAGCTGAAGAGCGGCCTCGAGCGAGCAGAGCTTGAGAAGCAGCTCGCCGAGAAGTCGCTCAAGGACAAGTACGAGACGCAGATCAAGGATCGAGATGACGCGATTGATCGTCTCCGGGACATGAAGGCTCGCCTATCGACCAAGATGGTTGGCGAAACCCTCGAACAGCACTGCGAGACCGAGTTCAATCGTATTCGAGCGACGGCGTTTCCGAGGGCATTTTTCGAGAAGGACAACGACGCGCGAAGTGGCAGCAAGGGCGACTACATCTTTCGCGACTCAGATGAGGCTGGCACTGAGATCGTCTCGATCATGTTCGAAATGAAGAACGAGAGCGATCGCACCGCGACGAAGAGCAAGAACGAGGACTTCCTAAAGGAGCTCGACAAGGATCGCACCGAGAAGGGATGCGAGTATGCGGTACTGGTCTCCCTGTTGGAGCCCGACAGTGAGCTCTACAATACAGGGATCATCGACGTATTCCACCGCTACCCGAAGATGTACGTCGTCAGGCCGCAGTTCTTCATTCCAATCATCACGCTGCTGCGGAATGCTGCGATGAACTCACTCAAATACAAGTCGGAGCTGGCGCTCGTTAGGGCGCAGAACATCGACATCACGAACTTCGAAACCGACCTCGAGACGTTCAAGACCTCATTCGCAAAGAACTACGACCTTGCATCCAGGCGATTCCAAACGGCGATCGATGAGATCGACAAGTCGATCGACCATCTGCAAAAAACGAAGGAGGCCCTGCTCGGCACCGATCGGAACCTTCGTCTTGCGAACGACAAGGCGCAGGACGTGACAATCAAGAAGCTGACTCGGGGCAACCCAACGATGGCGGCCAAGTTCGACGAGCTCAAGAATGATGGCCCTTCCGATGCTGGATGAGTCAAGTCAGAGAGCTGATCTTCGATAGCGAAATGTCTCCAAGGTCAGCAGTCCGCGCCTCATTGCTGACATCCAGCCTAAGTCTCCCGAGCGGCAGCAATGGCCGAGAAGCAGACCTCCATATCCATCGCTGTAACTGACTGTTCATGGCACCGAACCGAACTTTGTTCATCGTAACTGCTTGCCATAAAACTGCCCTTCTTCTCTGCGACTCAGTCATTGGCCTCACGCTGACGCCTTCGCTCAACGGGTTTCACCGTCTGCTCGACGACTAAACGAACAATGAGGTCGGCAAACGGTTCGATGTTGCCATAAGTGCTGGCCTGCTCCAGCGCGGCCAGATATTCGCTCCGGCTCTCTACGGTGACGATGGTCCAGACATAGCCCCCCGTCACCAACAGATAATTCATCAGAAATCTGCCTAGACGGCCGTTGCCGTCCATGTAGGGATGGATGAAGACGAAGAAGAAATGCCCAAGTACGGCACGAACACCGGCGTGCTCCTCGCTGGCGATCAATTCCAACAACACCGGCATGCAGTCGCGCACCGTCGTCGGGGCCAGCGGGACATGCAAGGCATTGCGGATGAATACTTGGCTGTTACGATAGCCGGCAAGATCGGCGGGTTTGAGAATGCCGGCCGTAACACTTGGTGAAAACAGCGCCAGATGCCACTGAGCAAAGTTTTTCTTCAGGGGTTCTCCGGGATGTAGTCCACTCGTCAGCGCCTCCCGAATCAGTTGGATCACGCGTTTGTGGGCCTCGAAATACCCTTTGGCAGCCATCGCATCACGTTTAGTCTGATCCTGAGTGCTTGCCAAAGGATTCCAGTCGCCCTCCTTGACCCGTTGAATGAGTTCATCGGTGACGCGGTAGCCTTCAATCGAGAGGGAATGATAGGCATCCGCCGCATACCGTGCTTCGATGTCCTGAATGAGTCGCTGGACATCGGCAAATTCGTGGCGCATTACCGCATCGAATCGGGCGATGACCGTTTTGCGCATGCTCATCCACATCGCCCGGATACGCTGCACGTAGGGGGATTCGTTGCGGTTTCCCTCAATCTCGACCGGTTGCTCGTCAAAGGGATTCTTCTGGAAAACCTTGTAGTCCGCCGCCCGCATTGCAGCCACCAGTTGTTGGGCGTCATCCGCCCTGCCGACAGCCATCAGGCCACCCGCCAGGCGACCGGCCACGACACTGTTTCCGCCTTCGAGCAACAAGCGCGTGAGCACAGTGACATCCAGACACCGAAAAACGATCTGCGCCGCCAGAGAATGCCGAGTGCAAAAACCTGGCCCAGCCTTGATCAGGGCTGCGTCGAGAGGCAGCAAACGCAGTCCATTTTCAGTCTCATTGGCTGACTGCGACAGAGCATCCGCCTGCACACGATAGAGGAAAACGGAACAGCCATGCGGTAGATTGACGACCTGATTGTTGGCTTGCGGCGCATGGAGTTGAATCTGTTTGCTTACCCCGGTGTCCCCGCTGTACTTGAGCAGCGACAACTCTGGGGTAACC
>JAIOJM010000218.1 GCA_019911785.1 Sulfuricella sp.
GCTCAAACTCATCGCAGACCTGATAGACCTCGACCCCAATACCCGCATTGTCATGCTTACCGGCTATGCCAGCATCGCCACCGCCGTCGAGGCCATCAAGCTGGGCGCCACCCATTACCTGGCCAAGCCGGCCAATGCGGATGACGTGATCGCCGCCCTGTTACGCACCGGTGGCGATGCCCGTACTCCGGTGGCGGAAGCCCCTCTTTCCGTAAGCCGTCTGGAGTGGGAGCACATCCAGACCGTGCTGGCGCAACATAAGGGCAACATTTCCGCTACCGCCCGCGCCCTCAAGATGCACCGCCGCACCTTGCAACGGAAGCTGGACAAACGCCCGGTGCAGGGGTGAGGGAAGATCGTCGGCTGAAATGCGGGCATACGGGGGTGCGACAAATTGCCGCGCGACAATTTGCCCAATTCCCGCCCTTAAGGAAATTCCGTAGCATCCCGGTTGCTCTCTGGCGACCCGGCAATTTCGGCTCGGCCTTATTAGCGTTTCGTGAAATTGCGGCACCCCGTAGGAAATTTATGGAAAGGTCGATGTCAGCGGTGTTTGGCAAACAGTCATTATCTGCAATCAGCCCGCGAACCGCTACCGGTTGCGGCGCTCCCCCACAAGGGGGCTGCCGGGCATTCCCCCCGACTTCGGCGTAAATGGGTATTTTCTTTCCCAACTGCGGGATTCCCTCAGGCCGGTCTGGCGGTCAAGGACTGTCTTTTGCCGGGGTGGCGGCGGGGCACATCGCCATTCTCGGATTGCTGGCGGTCGCCGTGCCCTCAGAGCGACTGGCGGAACTGGCTCGCCCCATAGCCGTGCGCCTGATCGAATTGGCACCTGAGGCGCCGCCTCCGCCCCGGCCAAAACCGCCGCCGCCCCAGCCGAAGTCGGTCAAGCCCGTTCAGGTTCCACCTCCGATACTGGCGGTGGCCAGCCCGGTTGAGTCTCCGGTTGCCGCTTCCTTCACCGTTGCGCCGCAGCCCCCCGCTCCCGTTTCGGCGCCGGCCATCGTTGCCGCGCCCGCTCCGGCGCCGGCCCTCGTTGCCGCCCGTTTCGACGCCGATTATCTGGACAACCCCAAGCCGGCGTATCCCCATGCCTCCCGCCGTCTCGGCGAGGAAGGGAAAGTGCTGCTGCGGGTCTTCGTCAGCGCGGATGGCGAGGCGAAACGGGTGGAGGTGAAGGAGTCCAGCGGCTTCCACCGCCTCGACCAGGTCGCCCAGGAAACCGTAGCCCGCTGGCGCTTCGTGCCGGCAAAGCGCGGCGACCAGGCCGTGACCGCCTGGGTCGTGGTGCCCATCGTATTCAGTTTGAAAAACGAAAGTTGAGGATAGAACCATGCCATCCAATCTCGGATTAGCCCATTTCTGGCAACAGGGCGACATCGTCACCCACAGCGTCGCCATCCTGCTGCTGGCGCTTTCCATCGCCAGTTGGTCCTTGACCATCACCCGCTTTTTCCAGCAACTGCGCTTCAACCGCGCCATGGATGGGGTTTTCGCCTCTTTCTGGGGAGCGGAAAGCATCGAAGTCGCCCTCGATGAGATCGAGCGGAAAGACCGTACCGGCGTGTTCGCTGGCCTGGCGCAGGCGGGCGTTCAGGCGGCGCAAGCGCACCAGTGCCATGTGGACCGCGGCATCGGCGCCGGCGTCAACCTCAGCGAAACGGTCACCCGCGCCCTGCGCAGCCAGATCGTCCGCTCCCAGGTCGGCATCGAATCGGGTTTGACCTTTCTCGCCTCCGTCGGCGCCACCGCGCCCTTCATCGGGCTCTTCGGCACCGTCTGGGGGATATACCACGCCCTGGTCGCCCTATCCGGCGCCACCCAGGTGGTGCTCGACAAAGTGGCCGGGCCGGTGGGCGAGGCGCTGATCATGACCGCAGCCGGCCTGTTCGTCGCCATTCCCGCCGTGCTGGCCTACAACGCGCTGACCCGCGCCAACCGGCTGATCTTCGCCCAGCTCGACGGCTTCGCCCACGACCTCCATGCCTACCTGACCACCGGCGTGCACCTGCCTGCCGTCACCGGACAAGCCGCCTCGGCGCGCCTGGTTCCGGTTCCGGCCTGAGGAGCGGACATGGCCTTCGGTTCCTTTGAAAGCGGCGGCAGCACCCAGCCCATGGCCGAAATCAACACCACGCCCCTGGTGGACGTGATGCTGGTGCTGCTGGTCATTTTCATCATCACCGCGCCGCTGTTTCACCAGGCGGTGCCCATCGATCTGCCGCGCGTGGACTCGACCAAGCTCGACGACAAGCCCATTGTCGTCAGGCTGGCGCTGGATGGCCAGGGCGGCCTGTTTCTCGACGGCGTCCCGACGAGCCGTGAGGGAGTTCATGCGCGCCTCGCCGAACTGGCCCCGTCGCAGCCGGAACTTCACCTGCGCGCCGACCGGATCACGCCCTATGAAAAAGTGGCCGACATCCTCGCCGTGGCGCAACGGGCCGGGGTGATGAAGATTGCCTTTGTTACCGAAGCCGCCCGATAGCCGCCCGAAGGGCATCCACGAAACCCAATTCAACCCAGAGATGGAGTCAAACACCATGAGTCGCAAACCCAATGTCCTTGCCCCTGTCGGCGTCCGCCGCCCGCTGTCCGTAGCTGTCGCGGCTGCGCTCGGCATCATCTATGCCAGCGGCGTACTTGCCGAGGAAAAGGATGTCCAGCTCAAGGAGGTGGCCGTCTCGGCGGGGACCGACAAGCCGGTTCAGCAGCGTACCGAACTGGGCAAGCTGACCGAATACACACCGATCTCCGGCGCAGTGGTGGATCGGGAGGAAATCGAACACTTGCAATTGGTGAACAACCTGCTGGAACTCGGCAAGCGGGTGCCCGGCATCAGCATGGTGCGCAACATGCGCATTCCCGAGGGCGGCAAGAATTACACCGAGAACCGCGTCGATGGCATGCGCGTTTCTGCGACCTCGAACACTTCCCTGCTCGACGAAATCGATGGCTCGAATCTGGAGCGCATCGAAGTCATTACCGGTCCCGGTTCCGCGCTCTATGGCAGCGGCGCGCTGGGCGGCACCATCAGTGTCTTTACGCGCCAACCGCCGAAAGGCCTTGAGGCAAAGCTCTCTCAGGAAGCCGGCAGTTGGGGTTTTGCCCGCACCCAGGGCAACATCGGCAAATCGACGGAAGACGGCCGCTTCGGTTTTCTCTTCAACGCCAGCACCATGGATAACGACGGCTGGCGCAAGAATATGGTCACTGGCGGCCAGAATGCCGCCGAAGAACACAAGGACGGCCTTGCCTTGCGAGCATTGATCCGCCCGACGGATTCGACCAAGTTGACGCTGGGCGTGGATCGCTTGAAATATGAATACCAACTGGCCGGAGCAATTCCGCTGAACGCGACTGAAGCGGCCAAGCTGAAAAACGCGAGCATTAACGGCACCTCGCTACGAAGCGTGTACTGGGACAAGGACTGGCAATCGACCGTGGCCGGAACCAATGGCCGGGCCATCAACGACTACGAGACCTACTCGGCGCACCTTCAGCAACTGGTCGGCTCGCGCGGCGAATTCAGCCTTGCCTTCTCACAGCGCACCGATGACGGGCGGGCTTATGGCGCTGCCGGCTCAGGAGGGAGCAGAAGCGTGATTTGCGACAATGTCACCGTAACCTGCGCCACCTACAACACCGGGTCAACGGCATCGACCAACACCCTCAAGAAGAACGATGTCGTCATGCAATCGACCCGGCCGATGTATCGACAGGAATTCGAACTAGCCAAATCTACCTTGTATCTGGGGATGGAACTGATCGATGTCACGACAGACGCAGCGACTTATAACAACAGCTTTACGGCGGCACAAGCGCAAACCGGGATGTGGGGAGTCGGGACGATGACCTCCACCGGAAAGGGGTCGGTCGCCAACGAGAAAAATTCCACTCCCTTCGTGCATTTTGAGTTTTCCCCTCTCGACAAGCTGCGCCTACATATCGGCGAGCGCTTCGACAAGATCACCTACTCGACCGACGACCGGACGACGGCGAACAAGGATGTCGAGAAAACGTACGAAAAAAATATATTGAAAAGCGGGGTGACCTACGAGCTAACCAACGGCCACCTGGTCTGGGGCAGCCTGGCTGAAACCTTCAATGCGCCCGCGATTTCCACCTTGCTCGATAGCGCCGCGAAGGGCACCGCCGGCAATACGATCGGCGCAGAACTGAAGCCCGAGGAATCGCTGACCAAGGAAATCGGCCTCCGCGGCCGTTTCGATAACGTCGGCCTGCATTACGATGTCGCCCTGTATCACACTTACAACCAGGGTTTCATCGTCGGCCGCGACTGTACTGCGGCAGAAAGGACCGCCCTGAACGCCGGCGCCGCCTGCTCTATCAACGAGAACGCTGGCGGATTGACGGCCAAGGGACTGGAGTCGATGTTTACCTGGTCGGCGACCCGCTGGCTGGATCTCGGCGCTACCTATACCAACGCGCGGGCTTACTACAACAGCTACAAGACGAAGACGGTGGACTATAGCGGCAACTCCTATCAGGCGATGCCCATGCAGCGGCTGAACCTGCGCGTCGCGGTGAAACCGGCCCCTGGGTGGCTGGTTGAACTTGAGGGCGACCACATTGCGAGTTATTTCGTTAATACCGAGAATTCAGGCACTTATTCCCGCCCCGACCTCTACAACTTGCGCGCCAGCTACCGCAGCAAGGACTGGTCGTTCTGGCTGCATGCACTGAACCTCACCGACCAGAAATATGTCACCCGCGCCGGTTACTCGACGATCGCCGGGGTAAGTGTTCTGGCCGCCTCCGCCGGGCAGGGCAATAGCGGCACCTACACCCCGCTGACCCTGCGCGCCGGCGTTTCCTACAGGTTCTGACGATCATGAGCATTCTGTCGCGTTATTGTTTGGCTGGGCTCCTGGTCCTGTTGGCGGCAGGCGCCGCCTCGGCGCAGGACGCGCCGGAAGAACGGCGCACCCGGCAAGGGAGCGGCGAATATGCAGGGCCGCGCCCGCCGGAGAACGCGACGCCGGAGGAGCGTCGCGCATTTTGGCAAAAACGGTCCGCCGAACGCGCCAAGGCAGAGGAGAGCGGCGCGTCGGCGGCCGGTCAAGTCGCCACGCCGGCGCAAGCCGGCGGCAAGCCGGAAGAGGCCAGGCCGGGCAGCGGGCGTCCCAGCGAAGCCCAGATCGCCGAGTGGCAAGCCAAGCGCGAGGCACGGGATGGCAAGCCCGCCGCTCCTGTCTCCGGGCATCGGCATGGCGGCGCGCCAGACAAAGCGGCGACCGGCAAGCCCGAGGAGAGCGCCCGGGGGGGTGGTCGGCCCGGTGGCATGGGGATGCGCGGCGGCGGAGCAGTCTGGCTTTCGGACTCGCCACCGATGCGCGGCGACGGCACGCGCCCGGCAGGCAGTCGCGGTGGGGGCATGGGCGGCATGGCCATGGGCGGCGAGCGTAGCGGCCCGCCGGTCAAACGCCTGTGGCTGCGCAGTGGCGCCGATCCTCAGAAGTCATCGTTTTACCGCGAGGAGCCCGATGCGGCGCCGGAAATTCTCCTCGTTACGCCGCAAGGCAAGCCGGATGGCGAACCTCTGCCGCCCGCCGCCGAAGGCCAGCGTAACCTGAGCTTCGAAATGCCGGCGCAGGGCTTCTACCGGCTGTATGTCACCACCCGCAAGCTTCAGGGGGATACGCTGAGCGTCAGCGTCGCCAAGGCCGAGGTCGGTAATTTTGGCCATGACGGCGACGAAGAGGAGCGCGACCGGGCCATGAAAGCGTCCCGCGTGCTGGAGAATGCCGCGATCGAGATCGTCCGCGAACGCCAGGACAAGGAGGGACCTTTCGCCCAGATCAGATCGGGCACGGACCAGTCCTTCATCGTCCTGCAGAAGGGCCTGCCGGCAGCGGGCGCGCGGGTGCGCTTCGTCAGCCATCAGGGCTGGGTCAAGGAAGCGGTGAGCGACGAGCAGGGCCGCGTCAGCTTCCAGGTGATCCGGGACTACTTCCCGCCCTGGGACGAGTTCCAGAAGCGATTCAAGGCGACTTACCTGGTCATCGCCGAGGCCAATGCCGCCGAAGCCGGCAACTACAAGGACCAGCCCTATACCGGCGTGCGCTATCAGGCCACCCTGGCCGGCAGCTACTACCCCTCGCCCGACGATTACCGCTCCTACGCCTGGGGTCTCGGCGTGGGTCTGCTCGCGGTGCTGTTCAGCGGCGTCGCCGTCTACCTCTACCGCCGCCGCCGGCTGAAGCCTTTCCAGGAGGTGCGCTTCGATGAAAAGTCTTAAGGATGCCGTCGATCGGGCCGATCTCAACCGCTTCCGTTTCTGGCTCCAGCTGGCGATGTTCGCGCTGTTGGTCTATGGAGGCTATCTGGCCATCGACCTGGGTTCCCGCCTGCCGATGTTCTCCTGCGGCTTCAACCAGGAGGGCAGGGCCGGCGTCTGTTACCTGCTGCCGCTCCAGCATCAGTTGGCCCGACCGTGGCCCGCGCTCTTCGGCTACGCGGGCCTGAGCGTCCTCACCGGCTTCGGCATCTTCTTTCTCTGGTTCATTGCGCTCAACAAGGGCTGGTGCGGTTATGTCTGCCCCCTGGGCACCATCCAGGACTGGATCACGGCCTTGCGTCGCCGGCTCGGCGTGCGCTACAGCCGCTACACCCAGGGCCAGTTCCGCCAGCTCAGCCGGATCAAGTACCTCCTGCTCGCCCTGATGATCCTGATCCCGCTCGGAATCGGCGGCGGCTGGTTCTCCCGCGACATGGGCACGCCCTTTTGTCTGATCTGTCCGGGACGGATGATCCTGCCCATGTTTACTGGCGATTTTTCGCACTTTACCATCGATTTCTCCAGCAAGACGGCACTGGTCATGACAGCGCTTGGAATGGGCATCACCGGCCTGTTCCTGGCCGGGGCATTCGTCAAGAAGCGCTTCTTCTGCTTCTTCTGCCCGATGAGCGCACTTCACTACCTGATCTCCAAGCCGGCGCTGCTCAAGCTCAAGAAGGATGGCGACAAATGCACCCGCTGCGGCGATTGCTACACCGTCTGCGACATGGAGATCAAGGAAATCGCCGACGACATCAAGACCAGGGACATCATGATGGACGACTGCATCCTGTGCCTGAAATGCGTTGCCGCCTGCCCCGAGCCGGGGGCATTGAAGGTCAATTTCGCCAGCGTCACCTTCTTCGAATCGACGGAGGAAGGTTTTCTCAAGCGTACCCAAAAAGGATTGAAAGCCGAGCGCCATGAGCACTAAACCCACCACTGCGGCAATCGCGCCCATCCCTTACAACCGCAGCCGCCAGGCGCGGGAGGCGGAGACCGTGCTCGACCACATCACCGACGATTTCGACGATAACCCGGCGGCGATGGCCTATTTCTACGATCTATTCCGGCGCACCTATTGCCAGGGCGAATCTATCGAACGGGAGGGCGTACGGGTGGGCACCACCTGCATCCATGCCCCGGAGGAATTGATCTACGCCATGGGGGCAACGCCGGTGCGCCTGTGCAACGGCTCCTACCACTACGACCAGGTTGGCGCCGATTTCATGCCGGCCAAGTCCTGTTCCCTGGTCAAGGCCACCCTCGGCATGTTGAGTTCCGAGAACGCGATTCCCAAAGTCGGCAAGCTGGATTTGATCGTCAACCCCACCACCTGCGACCAGAAGAAAAAAGCCAGCGCCATGATGGTGGGCATGGGGCATACCGTTTACAACCTGGAATTGCCGCCGGCCAAGGAAAGCGAGCAGGCCAGGCTTTACTGGCAGCGGTCGGTGCGCGAGTTCGTCCAGCAATTGCGCCAGCTCACCGGCAAGAAACTCACCCGCAAGAACCTGATGGCAGCCATGGCCAGGACCAGCCGCGCCCAAGCCGCCTTCCGCACCCTGCACAACTTCCGCCGCAAGGCGCCCTCGCTGGTTCTCGGCAAGGACGTGTTCCTGATTACCAACGCTTATTTCTTCGACGACATCGAGCGCTGGACCGAGGCGGTGGAAACGCTCAACGCCGAACTGGCGCAGCGCGAGAAGGATGGTTTTTGCGCCGCACAGAAGAAGGCGCCGCGCATTCTTTTTACTGGTTCGCCGCCGATCTTCCCCAATCTCAAGTTGCCACTGCTGATCGAGGAATCCGGCGGTGTGGTGGTGGCGGACGAGACCTGCTCCGCCAACCGCATGCTCTACGACATGACCGCCGTGGACGAGTGGCTGGTCAACGACATGGTGGACAGCTTGGCGGACAAGTACCTCAAGCCCTGCACCTGCCCGATTTTCACCCACAACGACGACCGCCTCCGCCGCCTGGTGGAACTGGCCAAGAGCTTCGCCGTGGATGGCGTGGTGTATCAGGCTTTCTCCGGTTGCCAGGTGTACGAGATGGAGCAGAGGAGCGTGGCGGAAACCCTCAACAAAGAGGGCATCGCCATGCTCTACATCGAAACCGACTACAGCCCGGACGACATGGGGCAGCTCACAACCCGGATCGAGGCGTTCCTGGAATCCCTGAAAACCCGCAAGAAAAACCGCGCATGAACCTGAAAAACTCACTTTATCCACAGATGAACACAGATTTACACAGATTTTCAAAGACGGGCTTTCATTACCTGCATCACCCAGGAGGTGAGTCGAGGGCATTCGTCAATATGCTGATTCTGCGTGATCTTATCTGTGTTCATCTGCGCCATCTGAGGATTATTGGATGAACTACTTTGCAGGACTGGATATTGGCTCTACCGCCATCAAGGTAGCCCTGGTGGACGAGGAAGGAAAGATTGCCGGCGTCCACGTCTCTTCTTCCGGCAGCCTGTTCCACAAGAACGCCAAGGAGGCCCTGCAGAACCTGCTGGCCCAACTGGGCATCGCCAAAGACGATGTGCGCTACCTGATCGCCACCGGCTACGGCCGCAAGCTGTTCAAGGAGGCCGACGACTCCATCAGCGAAATCACCGCCAACGCCATCGGTGCCCATGAAGCGGGCAAGGCCTTCGGCGGCGTGCGCACCATTATCAACATCGGCGGCCAGGATTCCAAGGCAATCCAGATCGACGACACGGGCAACGTGTCCAACTTCGCCATGAACGACAAATGCGCCGCCGGCACCGGGCGCTTCCTCGACGTGGCGGCGCGTAACTTGGACATCGACCTGGAGGAACTGGGCGATTACCACTTCAACGGCAAGGGCGCCCCATTGACA
>JAIOJM010000219.1 GCA_019911785.1 Sulfuricella sp.
CACAACGGCTTCGTGCGGGTGGACAACGAGAAGATGTCGAAATCGCTCGGCAACTTCTTCACCATCCGCGAGGTGCTGGAGCGCTACGATGCCGAGGTGGTGCGCTTCTTCATCCTGCGCGCCCATTACCGCAGCCCGCTCAACTATTCCGACCAGCACCTGGACGATGCCAAGGGCGCGCTGACCCGGCTCTACACCGCCCTGAAAAACGTTACGCCTCACCCCTCACCCCTCATCCCTCACCCCGATGTTGATTGGCACGACCCCTATGCCGCTGCCTTCAAGGCAGCAATGGAGGACGACTTCAATACGGCCGAGGCGGTGGCGGTGCTGTTCGATCTGGCCAATGAGGCCAACAAGACCCACGACAAGCAACGTGCCGGCCTGCTCAGGGCGTTGGGCGGGGTGCTGGGATTGTTGCAGCGCGACCCGAATGAATTTTTGCAGGGCGGCGCGGGGGAGTCGGCCTTTGCGCCGGAACAGCTCGAACAGCGCATCGCCGAACGGAATGCCGCGAAAAAAGCCAAGGATTATGCCGCGGCCGACCGCATCCGCAAGGAATTGCTGGATGCAGGCATCGTGCTGGAGGATACGCCGCAGGGCACGGTCTGGCGGCGGGGTTGATTCTGGCGTAACCTGTATACATCATCCACTACCTTCTTGTATTTCTGGCATGGAAAAGTCTAAGCCCGAGCTTCAACTGGTTGGTGGCACAATACATCAGAATGCCAGCTCGGCTGAAACAGCGGCGGGGCAAGGCTGTTCGCCGGTGCGGGAGCCTTCAAGCGAACGGGAGGCGTTTTATCGACTGCTATTCGATAGCAGTAACGATGCCATCCTTTTTCATGGGTTTGACCCGGAAGGCTTTCCCACTACCTTTGTAGATGCCAATGATACGGCTTGTCGAAGGCTGGGTTACAGCCGTGACGAGCTACTGCGTCTGTCTCCTTACGATATTGATGACCCTGCGAGCAATGTCGATATGTCCGCAGTGATGGAGCGCATTCGCGATCACGAACTCGTTGTTTTCGAGCGGGTGCACGTCGCAAAGGATGGCCGCAAGATTCCAGTTGAAATCAGCGGACTTCTGATTGAGATCGACGGACAGCCCGTGATGCTGTCCATTGTTCGGGATATCAGCGCGAGAAAATTTGACGAGGAGCGATTGATCCAGGCCAACGATCAGCTCGATGCCGTATTCTCCAATGTCCATGCGCTGATCGCCCTTCTCGACGCGGACTTCAATTTTGTCCGCGTCAACCATCCCTATGCCGAAGCTGATGGGCGCGAGCCGGCATTTTTCATCGGCAAGAACTACTTCGATCTATACCCCGATGCGGAAAACGAGGTCGCTTTCCGCAAGGTGATAAAAACGGGCCAGCCTTATTTGGCCTATGCCAAGCCGTTCAGGTATCTCGACCACCCCGAACGGGGAACAAGCTACTGGGATTGGGCGCTCAGTCCGGTGAAGGGAGAGGATGGCAGGGCGACGGGCTTGATCCTGAGCCTGGTCAACGTGACGGAGCGGCGTTTGGCCGAGCTGGCGCGCGAGGAGAGCGAGCGGAATTTCAGCGCCCTCTTCGAGGCCACGCCCGAGTCGGTGATGTTGTTGGATTTGGACGGGAAATTGCTGGCATTGAACGAAACCGCGGCCAGGCGTCTGAAAAAAAGCCGGCAGGAATTGCTCGGCCAGAATGTTTTCGATTTTTTTCCGCCGGCCGTGGCCGAGGAGAGACGGTGGTGGCTGGACGAGGTGGGCCGCAGCGGGCAAATGGTGCGTTTCGATGACAGGCGCAAAGGCGTACGCTTCGAGCACACGATCTACCCCGTCTTTAATGCCGCCGGCAAAGTGGCGCGCTTCGCTACCTATTCCGTCGATGTGACCGAACTCCGGCAGAGCGAGGCGATAGAGAAACTTCTGTCGGAATTTAACCAGCGGGTGATGCAGGGGATAGCGCTGGTCGATCTGCTCGAATTCATCTGCGTCGAGATCGTCAAGCTGTTTGACCTGAAATTCGCGTGGATCGGCGAGAAGGGCAGGGATGGTTCGGTGAGCATCGTTGCCTGCGCTGGCGAGGCGATTGAATACGAACAGACCATCAGGAAGGTTTGCATCAGGTGGGATGCTTCCCACCATGGGAAAGGCCCCTCTGGCGCGGCGATCCGCACCGGGCAGCCGCAGTTCGCCAAGACCGGAGAACCCCGCTTCAAACCGTGGCGCGCAGCAGCGGAGGATCTCGGTATCCAGGCTATCGGTGCTTTTCCCCTGATTATCCGCGGCGAAATTTATGGCGCTTTCACCCTTTGTTCCGCGGATCCCGAGTTTTTCGGCCATTCCACTACCGTGGAGCGCCTGAGCCGGATAGCCGGCCGCATCTGCGTGGCCCTGGAAATGGCCATGGATCAGCAGCAGTTGCGCCTGTTGGGGTCGGCGCTGGAAACGACGAGCAACGCGGTCTTCATCACCGGCCTTGACGGGCGCATCCAGTGGGTCAATGCCGCCTTCACCCATCTCACCGGCTACGGCGCGCTCGAGGCTGTCGGCCAGACGCCGCGCATCCTGAATTCCGGCAAACAGGATGAGGAATATTACCGGGTACTGTGGGAAACAATCCGCGGCGGCGAGAGCTGGAGCCGGGAAACCGTCGAGCGGCGCAAGGATGGCAGCCTGGTTACCGTGCAGCAAACGATCACCCCGATCTTCGACGAGAGCGGCGGCATCAGCCACTTCATTTCCATCCTGGAAGACATCACCGTGAGGAAGCTCACCGAGGAGCGCGTCATGCACATGGCCCAGTACGATGCGCTGACCGATCTTCCCATCCGGGCGCTGTTCTACGACCGGCTGCAGCAGTCCATGCTGGTAGCCAAGCGGAAGCGGGACAGTCTCGCCTTGCTGTATCTCGACCTGGATCGTTTCAAGGAGGTCAACGACAGCCTCGGCCACCATGTCGGCGATCTGCTGCTGCAAGCTGCGGCGCAACGCCTGCAGGCGTGCTTGCGGGAGAGCGACACCGTGGCACGGCTGGGTGGGGACGAATTCACTGTCATCCTGCAGGAAATCGGCGGGACGGAGGGTGGGGCGCTGGTGGCGGAAAAAATCATCGCCGCCCTGGCCGCCCCGTTTCATCTGACCGGGCACGAAGTGACCATCGGCACCAGCATAGGCATCGTCCTGTATGCGGGTGGGGCGGAAACCGAGCCGGATCAGCTCGTCAAGCGGGCGGATGGCGCCATGTATCTTGCCAAGAAGCGGGGCGGGAACACCTTCGAGTTCGCACCAGACTGAACCGGTTACTGCCCGAAGAACTGCTTCATCTTGTCCATCCATGATTTGGTGCGCGGGTTGTGTCGGGCGCCGTCCTGCTCGTTGATGGCATCCAGTTCGCGCAGCAGTTCCCTCTGACGTTCGGTCAGGTTGACCGGAGTTTCCACCACCATGTGGCACATCAGGTCGCCGTGAGCGTTGCTGCGTATCCCTTTGATGCCTTTGCCGCGCAGACGGAACACCTTGCCGGACTGGGTTTCCGGCGGGATCTTGATTTTGGCGTGGCCGTCCAGCGTCGGGATCTCGATTTCGCCGCCCAGCGCCGCCGTGGTGAAGCTGATCGGCATTTCGCAGTGCAGGTCGTTGTGGTCGCGCTGGAAAACCGAGTGGGGCTTGATCTGGATGACCACGTAGAGGTCGCCCGGCGGACCGCCGTTGACACCGGCTTCGCCTTCGCCCGAGAGGCGGATGCGGTCGCCTTCGTCGACGCCTGAGGGGATTTTCACCGCCAGGGTTTTGTACTGCTTGACGCGCCCGCTGCCCTGGCAGGTGGGGCAGGGGTGGGCGATCACCTTGCCGCTGCCGTGGCATTTTGGGCAGGCCTGCTGGATCGAGAAGAATCCCTGCTGCATCCGCACTTGGCCGTGGCCGGCGCAAGTGGTGCAGGTTTCCGGATTGGCGCCGGCCTTGGCGCCGC
>JAIOJM010000220.1 GCA_019911785.1 Sulfuricella sp.
TGCCTGACACCCCAAAACCTTCACTTGCGAAAGGAGGAAAAAACACTCATTCTTGACCCCGTTCGAGACCCCGATTCGGGTGTGTCCAGGTGGCGCCATTAGGCCGATCTTGGGTGGCGCCATTGGGGTGATCCGTGACAAAACCGTGGGAAAAATCCACCGGGCCAAAAACCGAAGCGGGTAAAGCGCAATCCGCCATGCGCGGTTACAAGGGTGGGGAACGTGCCATGCTGCGAGAACTGGCTAAGGAATTGCGGGAATTAGCCGAGGCATTGAAGCGTATCGGTTAGCAATTGGCAGCATGGTAGCTGCGGGCGGCAATCCAGGAATGGGGTGATGTCGCTATGGGATTTATTTATCGCGGGTGTTTCGCAAGCCAATCTCGCGTTAATGCTTGCGCCTGTTCAATTTGAAAGGGGGTCATTCGTAATTCGAGATCCTTGCGTTGCTCTATGGTGGTTTTTTTATCTAAAGTGGTTATTTCACTCGCAGATGCAGCCAAATTGAACCACATGTACGCCTGAACATAGTCCTTTGGTCGGCCTTTCCCAAGTGCGTACATAAATCCCAGGTTGGTTTGAGCGAATTCATTTCCCTGCTCGGCAGCCTTGTGAAACAAAGATGCCGCCATATTGTCATCCTGCGACACGCTTTGCCCTTCGAGGTACATCTTCCCCAATTCGGCTTGCCCCAGAGAATTTCCCTGTTCGGCTGCCTTACTTAACCAAACTACCGCCTGAGCATGGTCATGCGGCAAGCCTTGCCCATTTTTGTACATGAAGCCCAAGAAGGCTTGAGCCATGGCGCCCCCACGCTCGGCTGCTTTACGAAACCACAATGCCGCTTGTGCGTAGTTCTTCGGAACGCCTTCCCCATAATAGTACTGGCCTGCCAAGAGACTCTGAGCCCGAACATCCCCCTGCTCAGCGCGTTTCATTAATTCCTTGTTCTCAGCAGGTATCAAATTATCAAACGCACTGGTCGCAGGCTGCTGGTTTTGTGGGAATGCTCCACCAGACTTTGGCATCAGGTCGGCACCAAAGTTCGGATCGTCGAAGGGGTTGGATTTGCTTGTAGGCTGTTGGCTTTGTGGGGATGCTCCACCGTCGAATGGGTCAACGATTCCCGATAGATCGGTTGCTGGTGGTTGGGCTGCCGCACGTTTCTGGTAATCCTGGTATGCAGGGAGGGAAATGGCGGCCAGGATGCCAATAACGCAAACAAGGCCAAAGACCCATATTACCCAGAGATGGACACCACCCTTCTGTCGTAGATAAGCCAATAGCTTCGGCTCGTCGCGAACGGTCAATTGCGCCGCAGCAATCTCTTCCTTTACCTTGCCGTGATAGAGGGAGTTCGCGTAAACGCCGAAAGCGGCCATGGCGGCCAGAGTAACAAACCGGCTTACAGGAGCGCCCGCATCCTCGGTCACGTTTAAAATCACGCTGACACCCAGGATCGCAAAAAACCAGCCATACATCTTTCGATAAAGTGCCCAGGCGGCGGTGCAGAAAAATGCAGGCCAATTCCAGCTTGCCTTGAGTCCAGGGGCTTGCTGGTCGAATTGATCAAATTTCGCGAGGTAGTAGGCTGTGTTCTTCTCACCGATGATGGCTTCGTACAAGCCCATGTCGCCGCTGTCTGATGGCTGGGCAGGATAGGCAGTACCCGGCAGTTTGGTCTGGTTCGCAGCAAAGCGCTTATTGATGAACTGAATGCCAAAAATAAACAGGCCACAACTTATGGCCATCGTCAGTCCTACCACAAGAGATCCACTAAACTTTCTGATCGTCACAAGAACGATGCTGTTGAGAATGAGCCACACAATGAGCCAGCCAACGTACAGGCCCCACTTTGTTGCCCTGTTTTTCCCATTGGCCACTGTGGTCACATAGGGGAGGAGTTTATCGGCATCAGTTGCGTTACTCGCTGTACGTGCAGTCACTGGTGGTTTCGCCGAATCTTCGTACGGTTTTTTGGGCTGGTCCTCGTCAGTGTTCGCGAGGGCTGCGTCATACCCCGCCCGCTTCGCCGGGTCGGAAAGAATTTCAAATGCCTGGTTAAGGGACTTGAGAAAATCGTCATTGGGATCGCGAGGGCTGCCGTCGGGGTGAAAACGCTGGATGAGGCTGTTGTAAGCGGCCTTGATGATTTCAGGATCGGCGCTTGGGCTGACTTGGAGCACATCGTAAAAGGTTTTCTTGGTCATTTTTATCCCCCTATATCTGGAAAGCATAGCACCTGCCGCAAGATATTGGCATCGTGGAAACCCTGAATCGATTCCCGCCAATAAAGAAAATCAGCTGCCATCGAGCAGGTTTTTATTGCCAATATCGCTTATAAATCTATACAATGTATAGGTCATGATAACGCCGCTACCATTCATCCTGAATGATGCCAACTTCCTCAAACGCCTGCGCCTGGCCGCTGCGGACACTTCGCGCATTGTGACCATGCCGCACGCGGTCAAGCGCATGAAGCAGCGCAAGGTGACGCTAAATCAGGTGGTTGAATGTTTGCGCAAGGGGATGGTAAACGAACCGGCCCACCTGACGCCATTTGGCGACTGGAAGGCCACTATCAGCCATCGCTGTGGTGGTGATTCGGTATCCGTGGCGGTGGTGCTGGAAATGAAGGACAACGGGGATTATTGCATTGTGATAACGGTGATGACATGAAAGAAAATGGCTACCACTATATGGAAAGCGGGCTGCGCAATATCTGGCTGGCCAGCGGCTACGAGTTTGTCGAGACCCGCTATGGGCGCGGCATCGCTATTCATGACGTGCCGGGCCTGCACGCACTGATCGGCAGGATACTGGCGAAAAAATCACGCTTGACCGGCGCCGAACTGCGCTTTTTGCGCAAAGAAATGGGCCTCTCGCAACGCGCCTTGGGCGAACTGCTGGGCGCGTCCGACCAGGCCGTGGCGAAATGGGAAAAAACCAGCCGCGTCCCCAAGACTGCCGACCGCATGACGCGCCTGATCTACCTGGAACACGTGGACGGTAACGCCCCGATCCGCGCCACCATCGAGCGCATCAACGACACCGATAACGCGGTGTCGGTACGCATCGTGGCGGAGGAATCAGCCACCGGATGGAAGATAGCCGCCTGATTGGTAACTCGGCTATTGAATAGTCATGGGGCACTGGTGGGGCACTGGCAGATAAATAACCAACAAAGATGGCAATCAGTCGCAACATGGTCAATGCGTTAACTGACTGATATTATTGCTTTAGTTTGTTGTATTTTGTTGTAACTTATTGATTATAAGGCATTCGTAATGCGAAGGTCGGGAGTTCGACTCTCTTCATCGGCACCACCCCATACTCCAAAGCAGTCCAAAAGAAGTTCTAAAGCCCGCGCACAGCGGGCTTTTTCATTTGCAAGACCTGATTACGACGAAGGGGCTGACGCGGCTTTGCCGATTTTACTCGGATAGGCCCAGCCGTTGCGCCAGGCGCCGATCACCAGGTTGGGATACTCCGGCCTGCCCAGGCTGCCGTTGTAGCGGCCCAGGGCGCGGAACAGGTCGCCCTTTTCGATGTTGAGGTAGTACCGAAGGATGGTGCAGCCGTAGCGCAGGTTGGTGCGGATGTGGAACAGATTCTGGTCGGGGGTGCCGATATGCTTGACCCAGAACGGCATGACCTGCATGTAGCCACGTGCTCCGGCACTGGATACGGCATATTTCTTGAAGCCGCTTTCCACCTGAATCAACCCCAGCACCATCTGGGGGTCGAGACCCGCGCGGGAGGCCTCGTAGTGTACGGTTTTGAGGAAGTCCTGGCGCACGGCCCTGTCCGGAATGCGCTTCTCCAGGCGCTGGGACATTTCCGCCATCCAGATATTTGCATCGGTTTGTGAGGCAAAGACGAGGCGCGGAGAGGCGCCATCGCTGACTGTCTTATGCAGTGCCGCCTGTACGCTGGCGCTCAACGGCTCCTCACGCTGCGTGCCGGCGTGGGCTGTGGCGGATGTAATCAGCAGTAAAGAGAAAAAAAATCTTAACCACGAATGACCACGAATGACCACGAATTATTCGTGTGAATTCGTGTAAATTCGTGTGAATTCGTGGTTGAGTTTTTTAATTCCCGCATGTTACTGATTTTATGTGACTCACAATATTTTGCAAGGGGATGGCTGTGGCTTTTTCATCCCGGCGCCCCTGGTATTCCACGTTGCCATCCTTCAGCCCGCGCTCGCCGATGACGATACGGTGCGGGATGCCGATCAGTTCAAGGTCGGCGAACATGACGCCGGGGCGCTCGTCGCGGTCGTCCAGCAGCACTTCGATGCCTGAAGCCATGAGTTCGGCGTAGAGCTTCTCGACCGTTTCCTTCACCAGTTCGCTTCGGTTGAGGCCGATCGGCACGATGGCGAGCTGGAACGGTGCCATCGCGGGCGGAAAGACGATGCCGTGCCCGTCGTGGCCCTGCTCGATGGCGGCGGCGACGATGCGTGAGACGCCGATGCCGTAGCAGCCCATTTCCATCACCTGCTCCTTGCCATTTTCGTCCAGGAAAGTGGCTTTCATCGCTTCGGAATACTTGGTGCGCAACTGGAAGATGTGGCCGACTTCGATGCCGCGGCACAGTTCCAGCGTGCCTTTGCCGTCGGGGCTGGGATCGCCCTCGACCACGTTGCGGATGTCGTGGGTCGTGACCTCTCGGTTAAATGACGGCATGCCATCGGTATAAGACTGTAAATCTTCAAGGTTCACCCCGGTCAGGTGGAAGCCATTCTCGTTGGCGCCGCAGACGAAGTCCGCCATGACCGCCACGGCGCGGTCGGCAATGATGCCGACGCCGGCCGGCGCCCCCTTTGGCCCGATGTAGCCGGCGCGGCAGCTCATGATCTCTTCCACCTCCTGCTCGCTGGCGAAGCGGAAGCCCTGGCCGAAGGCGGGGTGCTTGCTCAGCTTGACCTCGTTCAGGGCGTGATCGCCGCGCAGCAGCAGGAGATAGGGCTGGCCTTC
>JAIOJM010000221.1 GCA_019911785.1 Sulfuricella sp.
GCCTCGCCCGAACCTGGCGTTTTGATGTCCAGTATCCTGGAAACACGGGGATCAACCCTGGAAATATCCATCGCCCCCCCGGTTTCCAGCGAAACCGAATAGCCCGCGTCGCAAAGCTGCTGCAACAACAACAGGCAATTCTTCTGGGCCAGCGGTTCGCCGCCGGTCACGGTGACGTAGCGGGGGTGAAATTGCGCCACCCTGTCGAGGATTTCCGGCAGCGTCAGGGTTTCCCCTTCCTGAAAAGCGTAAGAGGTATCGCAGTAGGTGCAACGTAGCGGGCAGCCAGTCAGGCGGATGAATACGGTAGGCAGTCCGGCGCGGCTGGTTTCGCCTTGAAGAGAATAGAAGATCTCATTGATCCGCAGACTGGGCTGCGGTGCTGCGTTATTTGGTACTGGCAAGACGCTTCTTCGCCAGTTCAGCGGCATTGCTGAGAGGATATTTGTCGACGATGTTCTTGAGCGTCTTTTTCGCCGCCGATGCATCGCCCATGCCCTGCTGGCAGCTGGCGATATTCAGCAGGGCATCCGGCACCTTGGCGCTATCCGGATACTGGCTGACCAGTTTCTGTTGATTGGCGATCGCATTCTTGTAATCGCGCAGGTTGAAGTAGGAGTTGCCGATCCAGTAGTAGGCGCTGGGGGCAAGCTGACTGTTGGGATGCGCACCGACGAAGCCCTGAAAGCCGTCGATGGCCCCTTGATAATTACCCGACTTGAACAAGCCCAAGGCGGCATCATACGCTTTGGATTCATCGGCGACGACCGCGCCAACCGGGGTCTGATCGGAGGAAGCCGGCTTGGCGGAATCCGCCTGGCCCGGCGTATCCGCGGCAACTACGCCGACATTCTCCAGCTTGCGCAGGCGGCTATCGAGATCGACATAAAGATCGCGCTGGCGCTTTTGCGTGGTTTCAATGTCGTGGGCATGCACCTCGATCTGCCCGCGCAATGTGGCCAATTCGGACTTGAGCGCGTCCAGCTGGGACAGCACGCTCACCCCCTGAGAGCGCGCCGTGTTTTCCATTTGCGCGACGCGCTCTTCCATTCCCTGAATTTGCTGCTTCAGCACCGTAATTTTCTGGTGGGCTTCGTCGTCCGAAAACAGACCCGCATTACTCAACGAGGCACACCCCAAAGACAAGGTCAGGAAAAGCGCTAGTCGCCGCATGGATTACTCGCCCTGGTAAACGATATCGGAGCGGCGGTTTTCCTTCCAGCAGGATTCGTCATTGCAGGTTGCGCGGGGTTTTTCCTCGCCGAAGCTGACAGTCTCGATCTGGCTGTTAGGCACGCCGTACACGTTCATCATGCTCTTCACGCTGTCGGCACGACGGTTGCCCAGGGCGATGTTGTACTCGCGGCTGCCGCGCTCGTCGGTGTTGCCCTGCACGGTCACCTTGGCATCCTTGTGGCTGGTCAGGTACTTGGAGTGAGCTTCAACCATCGGCTTGTACTCAGCCTTCACGTCCGACTTGTCCAAATCATAATAAACGCTGCGCTTGGAAAGAATGTTGCTGGGGTCTTTCAGGGGATTGGCCGTCACCGACTGCTGACCCGCAGGCTTGGCATCCGCACCAGCCTGAATCGCCGTTCTGTCCTCGACCGCCGCCTTGGGCTGGTCCTTCACGTCCTGGCCGGCGCAACCCGCCAGCAGGCTAACCAACAATGTGCTGAACAATACTTTTTTCATTATTACTCCCTGATTAAATTAAACTTATTACTTTATCAACAGCGGCCCCCACTCGGGCTCACGCACGTCTCCGGTCTGGGTAGACAGCCGTTGCTTCACCCGACCATCGCTCGAAACCGCGGCCAGGACTCCCCGCCCTCCAATTTCAGTGGCGTATAGTAGCATTTTGCCGTTAGGCGCGAAACTGGGGGATTCGTCCATGCGCGTATCCGTCAGCAACTGCATCTGGCCCGACGCCAGGTCCTGCAGAGCGACATGAAAGGAAGAACCACTGACGCGCTGGATAAAGGTGAAGCTCTTGCCGTCCGGGCTGAAGTGGGGAGAGACGTTGTAATTGCCCTCGAAAGTCAGGCGCTGCGCACCGCTGCCGCTAACCGACATGCGGTAGATCTGCGGGCTGCCGCCCCGGTCCGAAGTGAATATGATAGAGGTGCCGTCCGGCGAAAAGGACGGCTCGGTATCGATGCCCGAGCTGTAGCCCAGGCGTTTCACACCGCTGCCGTCGGCGTTGATCAGATAAATCTGCGAACTGCCATCCTTGGTCAGCACGATGGCCAGCTGCTTGCCGTCCGGCGACCAGGACGGCGAACTGTTGTTGCCCTTGAACTGGGCCAGCACCTGGCGCTGGCCGCTGACCAGCGATTGAACGTAAATGATCGGCTTTTTCCGCTCGAACGAAACATAAGCCAGCTTGGTACCGTCCGGCGACCAGGCCGGGGAAATGATCGGCTCGCTGGAAGCCAGTACCGTCTGAGCGCCGTAGCCGTCCGCATCCGCCACCTGCAGTTCGTAGCGCGTGCCGCTCTTGACGATGTAGGCGATGCGGGTGCTGAACACGCCGACATCGCCGGTGAGTTTCTCGTAGATCAGATCGGCGATTTTGTGCGCCGTGGCGCGCGTCTGGGCGCGATCGATCACATAGCTGTAAGCGTCGAGCTGCACCTGCTTCACCGCATCGAGCAGGCGGAAGCGCACCTCCAGCTTGCCGTCGGGTCGCGCCAACACGCTGCCGATCGCCAGTGCGTCGGCACCGCGCGCGCGCCAGTCCGGGTAATTCACCTCGGCCGGTTCGTGCGGCTCGGGCTTCACCCCGGCGGGGTCGACGATCTTGAACAGGCCGCTGCGCTGCAGATCCGCGGCAATCACGGCGGTAATACCCTGCGGCAGAACGCTTTCTCCGGCAAAGGGCACGACCGCAATCGGTATCTGGTTGGCGCCGCTGCCGACGATTTCGATGGTAAGGGCCGCATGGGCTGCTGAAATCGGGAAACCCGCCAGTAAAATAAGTGCCGCCGCCAACTTGTTCAGAAATTTCATTTTTTCCAGGTGCTCCCTTAAATTCTAAAAACGGCAATCAACCACGAATTACACGAATGTTCACGAATAACCAAAAGTAGGCGCCTCTAGACGACACGAATAGTTAGAACATAATCTCGCCTCACCAAACGGGCGAAATGACCAAGCATGGCTAATCCTCTGATTATTCGTGAACATTCGTGTTTAATTCGTGTAAATTCGTGGTTAATCGTTTTTCCAGATTTATTCGTTCGGTCTAAATTTCAGCTTCAATTCCCTGAACCGCCCGACCAGCGCAGGGTCGGTCGGCAGGGGCAACGGCGAAGCCTTGCGTATGGCTCGCTCCACCGCGTTGTCGTATGCCGGGTTGCCGCTGCTGCGCGACAGCTTCACGTTCAGCACCTCGCCCGTCGGTATCAGGGAGACCTCGAACTCGGCCTGCGGGTTCCCCACCACGTCCGGCGGCATGATAATGAAACGCCGGATGTGGCTGCTGATCCGGCTTATCGCATCGTTCATCAGGCGCTGGGCCGCGGCTTGGGCCGCCATCTGCTGGCGCGCTGCCTCCGCCGCCCGCTGCTTGTTCAGTGCCTCCTGTTCAGCTTCCAGCCGGTCGCGCTGTTCCTTCAACACCTGATCTTTCAGTTTCTTCTCCGCTTCAGCTTTTTTCACCGCCTCGGCCTTTTTCTTCTCTTCTTCCTTGCGCTTCTTTTCCTTCTCTTTTTTCTTGTCCTTGAGTTCGATGTCGGCCTTGACCGGCTTGGGCTGCTCCAGCTTGGGTTCCGGTTTGGGAACCGGCTTGGGTTGGGGTTCAGGCTCCGGAAGAGGCGCAGGCTCCGGCTCGGGTTTTGGCGCCGGAGCGAGCGCTGGCAGGCTGCTCCAAAGCTCGGCCATCACCGGCGAAGCCTCCTTCGTCTGCCAGTTGACGCCGAACACCAGCACGGCGGCAAAGATCAGATGCACAGTGACAGCCAGCGCAAGCGCCCACTTCCTGCCCGGCTCCTTCCGTTCGGCTGGCGGCATCAGTCCGCCCTGGGCTTCGTAAGCAGCCCGACCTTCTTCACCTGCTGGAGCTGCAGCTCATCCATCACCTTCAGCACTTCCTCGTAGCGCACGCTTTTATCCGCCGAGATCACCACCGCCTGCTCGGGGTTGCGCTCCTGCTGGGCTTTCACGGCTTCAACCAGTTCTCCCCGGCTGATTTTTCGTTCCGTGCCGGATTTTTCCAAATCGCGCAAGTACAAACTCTTGTCCGCACGAATCTGTACCTCCAGCGGCGCCACCGGGGGCTTGAGCGCCTGTCCGACCGAGGGCAGCTCGATCTGCCCCGGATTGATCAGGGGTGCCGTGACCATGAAAATGATCAGCAGCACCAGCATCACGTCGATGTAAGGCACGACGTTGATCTGGTTCATAAAGCGGCGGGGGCGACGGCGCATCAAGGGTTGGGCTGCCTTTGCAGGATATTGGAGAACTCCTCCATGAAGCTGTCGTAGCGGGTCGCCAGCCGATCCACGTCATGAGAATAACTATTGTAGGCGAGCACCGCCGGAATCGCCGCGAACAGGCCCATCGCGGTGGCGATCAGCGCCTCCGCGATGCCCGGCGCAACGTGCGCCAGGGTCGCCTGCACCACGTTGGAGAGGCCGCGGAAGGCATTCATGATGCCCCACACCGTGCCGAACAGCCCGACATAGGGGCTGACCGAACCGACCGAGGCGAGGAAGGCGAGGTGCCGTTCCAGCGCATCCAGCTCGCGCTGGCAGGCCGCGCGCATGGCGCGGCGCGTACCCTCCATGACGACGCCGATGTCCATCCGCCCCTGGCGCTTGAGCTTGAGAAATTCCCGGTAGCCCGCCTCGAAGATTTTCTCCATGCCCACTACCGGCGCCCGGCCGGAATTGCTGCGCTGATAGAGGTTGTTGATGTCCACCCCGCTCCAGAAATCGTTCTCGAAATTATCCGCCTCGCGGATTGCGGCGCGAATGGCGAACATCTTGCCGAAAATGAAATACCAGGATAAGCCCGAAGCCAGCAGCAGGATCAGCAGAACCAGCTGCACCACGATGCTGGCGTTGGTGATCAGGCTCAAAAAAGACAGGTCTTGCGTAACGTTCACGATATCCCTTCAATTCGTTCTCTGACCGGGGCGGGAATCTGCACCGGCTTGAATGTTTGCCCATGGACGCAGACCACCTTGACGCGCGCCTTCACCAGCACGCCGTTTTCCGGATGCTCCGCCGTCTGGTCGAGCTCGATCCAGCTGCGGCCTGCCGCATGAAAACGCACCGTCACCGCCAGCAGGTCGTTGAACATCGCGGGGCGCAGGTATTCTATCTGCACGGTACGCACCACGAAAATTACGGAATGGTCACGCAGCAGTTCCGGCTGCTCGAAACCCTGGCCCCGCAGCCATTCGGTGCGGGCGCGCTCCATGAACTTGAGGTAATTGGCGTAATACACCACGCCGCCGGAATCGGTGTCCTCGTAATAGACGCGCACCGGCCAGCGGAACATCACTGCTCCCACAGCTCGCCGCTCGGGTTCTTCGACGGCAGCGCCAGCCCGAAGTGCAGATAGGCGGTCTGCGTCGCCACCCGGCCGCGCGGCGTGCGCATCAAGTAGCCCTGCTGGATCAGGTAGGGCTCGAGCACGTCCTCGATGGTGTCGCGCTCCTCGCCGATGGCCGCCGCCAGGTTTTCCACCCCGACCGGGCCGCCGCCGAACTTTTCCAGCACTGCCTGCAGCAGCTTGCGGTCCATCATGTCGAGGCCGGCCTGGTCCACGTCGAGCATGAACAGCGCGGCATCCGCCACCTCCCGCGTCACCCTGCCGTCGGCCTTGACCTCGGCGAAATCGCGCACCCGGCGCAATAGCCTGTTTGCAATTCTGGGCGTGCCGCGCGAGCGCTTCGCGACTTCCACCGCACCGTCGTCGGAAAGTTCGACATTCATCAACCGGGCAGAACGGGCCACGATCTGCTTCAGCTCGCCGTGGGTATAAAATTCCAGCCGCGCCACAATGCCGAAACGATCGCGCAGCGGATTGGTCAACATGCCGGCACGGGTGGTAGCGCCGACCAGGGTGAAGGGCGGCAAATCCAGCTTGACCGAACGCGCCGCCGGCCCCTCGCCGATCATGATGTCGAGCTGGAAATCTTCCAGCGCCGGGTAGAGGATTTCCTCCACCACCGGGGAAAGACGGTGAATTTCGTCGATGAACAGGACGTCGTTGGGTTCGAGGTTGGTCAGCAGCGCGGCCAGATCCCCGGGCCGCTCCAGCACCGGCCCGCTGGTCTGGCGCAGGTTGACGCCCATCTCGCGGGCGATG
>JAIOJM010000222.1 GCA_019911785.1 Sulfuricella sp.
GTGCGCGCCACCGGCCGCCAGCATGAAAAAATCCGGGAATTCATCGACCAGATAATGGCCAGCGCCAAGCGCCAGGTACTCATCGAGGCGACGGTGGTCGAGGTCAAGCTTTCCGACCAGTATCAACAAGGCATCAACTGGCAGAGCCTGCGCAATGACAGCACCGGCTTCAACCTCACTCAAGGCCGGATCGGCACCCTGCCCTCGGGCGTGAATCCCGGCGTCTCGCCCGGAATTTTCACGCTCGGCTACGCCAACCCGAACTCGGTCATCGGCAATATCGCCGCCACCATCCAGCTTCTGGAATCTTTCGGCAATGTCAAAGTACTGTCCAGCCCGAAGATCAGCGTACTGAACAATCAAACGGCTCTGCTCAAGGTGGTGGACAACAAGGTTTACTTCACCATCGGTGTAACCATCACCCCGGGCACCGTGAACAGCCCGCAGTTGATCGTTTATACCACCACCGTCAACACCGTGCCGGTGGGGTTCGTGATGAGCGTCACCCCCCAGATCGACGATACCGACACGGTGACCCTCAACGTGAGGCCCACCATCTCCCGGATCACCGGCTACGTCAACGACCCCAGCCCGCCTCTCGCCGATGCGGGCGTGGTAAGCAAGATTCCGGAAATCCAGACCCGCGAGATGGAATCCATCCTCAAGGTAGGCAGCGGGCAAGTAGCGGTAATGGGCGGACTGATGCAGGACTCCGTCGACAACCTCAAGGATGCCATTCCCGGGCTATCCAAACTGCCCGTGATCGGCGGTGCCTTTGCCTACCGCAACGAAACCAGCACCAAGTCCGAACTGGTGATCTTCCTGCGCCCGATCGTCGTCAAGGAAGCGAGCCTGGACGGCGATTACAAGGCCTATCGCAACTTCCTGCCCAATAAGGACACCCTCAAGGAACCGCGCGACGCCGAGAACCCCCTGATCGAATCAGCCAAAGTGGACGCCGCCCGGCCATGAGCCTGCTGATGGAGGCGCTGAAAAAGGCCGAGCGCGCCAAGCAGGGGCAAACGGCTCCACACGCAGAACAATCCGGCCAGCCCGGCGGCGCAGCGGAAACACCGAGCCCGGTCGCAGCGCCAGGCCCAGGACTTTCCCTGCTTCCCCAGGAAGGGGCGGCAGGACACGTCGATACGACCGGAAACAACGACTTCCCGTCCATTACCGCCACTCAAGAGACGCCCTTCTCCATACCGGATTTGGCACCCATGGCAACGCCGGGCGCCGAACCAAAGGCCCGGCCACAACCGGCAGCAAGCTCCAAATCCGGCGCCAGCATTCCGCCAGCACACCACGGCGAAGCTCCCCACAAAGCCCAACCACAAGACACCAGGAAAATCGCCGTGGCGCAGCAAAAGGCCAAAACGGTCTTCTCCGCCAAGCAACCCGTCCGCAGCCGGACCCTGCTGCTTGCCGGCACCGCTGCGGCAGTCGCGCTCGGCCTGGCCGGCTTCGGCATTTACTACTGGCAGATTACGTCCACCAGCACAATGACCCTCCCGGCCAGCGCACCCCAACCGACCACCGTCGCCGCGCCGGCCATCCCCGTCGATGCAGGAGCGCCGCAGCAGCAAGGCACGCCTGCCGCGTCAGCACAGAATCCGATCGAAAAGCCTGTCCTGAGCCCGGTCGAAGGGCCTGCACCCGTTATGACACAGGCCAGTCCTCCGGCAG
Organism: Sulfuricella sp.; assembly: GCA_019911785.1. The sequence continues at coordinate 1,687 of JAIOJM010000222.1, forward strand.
CATCCGCCGCAGACGATCCCGCGCGGGCTGAAGCTCGTAGCGGATCAGAGTCCTTCAAGGAGAACCCGGCCATCCGAATCCGGCAAAGCGCGGCCACCAGCCAGCTCAACCCGACCCTGGGCAAGGCCTATCAATCCTTCCTCTCCGGCAACACCGGAGCGGCGCAGCAGCTGTATCAAAAGGTACTGCAACAGGAGCCGAACAACCGCGATGCGTTGCTGGGCATGGCGGCCATCGCACTGAAGCAGAAGCAGGCCGACCAGGCGGCAGCCTATTACGGCAAGCTGCTCGAGCTCGACCCTGCCGATCCGGAAGCCTTGGCGGCGCTGATCAGCCTTCAAGGACAGGCCGACCCGACACAAAGCGAAAGCCGTTTAAAGAAGGTTCTGATGCAAAGCCCACAGGCTGACGCGGCCCACTTTGCCCTGGGGAATCTGTACACTCAGCAATCGCGCTGGGCCGAGGCGCAGCAGTCCTATTTCCGCGCCTACAGCAGCGCGCCCGGCAACGCCGACTATGCCTTCAACCTCGCCGTCAGCCTCGATCATCTGAACCAGGGCAAGCTGGCGCTCGACTATTACCAGCGTGCCCTTGCCCAGCCCGGCCCGGCAAACTTCGACAAGTCTTCAGTTCAGACCCGCATCAAGGAACTGTTGCAACCGGCAGGCGACTAGCCATGGCCGAACAACCGAAACTTCCCTTAGGCAAACTGCTGGTTCTGAAGGGCGTCATCAGCGACGACCAGTTACGCATTGCCCTGCTCGAGCAAAAGCGTTCCAGCTTGCCGCTGGGAAAACTGCTCACCAATCTCGGCTTCGCCACTGAAGCTACGGTACGCGAGGCGCTGAGCGAAAACCTGAATCAGCAGAGCGCGGATTTGTCCCACATGGTGGTGGACCCCTCCTCGCTCAAGCTCATTTCCAAGGACGTCGCCAAGCGTCACCGCGTCTTCCCGCTGGAATTCGACAAGCAAGGCCTGGTGCTGAAGCTGGCGATGTCCGACACCAACAACATCGTCGCACTCGACCAGATCCGCGCCATGCTCGGCAAGGAGGTCATGGTCACCCCGATACTGGCCGGCGACTCGGAAATCATGCGGGCGATCGACCAGTATTTCGGCTTCGAGCTGTCGATTGACGGCATCCTGCACGAAATCGAAACCGGGGAAATCGATTACCAGAGCCTGCAAACCGTTTCCGACGAATACAGCCAGCCGCTGGTACGCCTGATCGATGCTCTGCTTGCCGATGCGGTCCAGCATGGCGCCTCCGACATCCACTTCGAACCGGAGCAGTTCTTTCTGCGCATTCGCTACCGCATCGACGGCGTGCTGCGCCAGATCCGCAGCCTGCACAAAACCTACTGGGCCGCCATGGCAGTGCGCCTCAAGGTGATGAGCAACATGAACATCGCCGAAACGCGCGCCCCTCAGGACGGACGCATTTCCATCACTTTTTCGGGACGCGCGATCGATTTTCGTGTTTCAGCCCAGCCCACTGCGCATGGCGAGAACATCGTGCTGCGCATCCTCGACCGGCAAAAAGGCATCGTGTCTCTGGAAAATCTCGGCCTGAATGAAGATGAACTGACCCTGCTCAAGCTCATGCTGGCCCGGCCGAATGGCATCATCCTGGTGACCGGCCCGACCGGCAGCGGAAAAACTACCACGCTGTATTCCATCCTGAATCACATCAATACCGAAAGCGTCAACATCATGACGCTGGAAGATCCGGTCGAATATCCGATGAACATGATCCGCCAGACCTCGGTCAACGAAGCGGCCAAAATGGACTTCGCCAACGGTATCCGGTCGATGATGCGGCAGGATCCGGATGTCATCCTGATCGGCGAGATCCGCGATGCGGATACGGCGGAAATGGCTTTCCGCGCCGCCATGACCGGCCACCAGGTCTATTCCACCCTGCACACCAACTCGGCAATCGGGGCGATTCCGCGGCTGCTGGACATCGGCGTGCTGCCCGATATTATCGCCGGCAACATCATCGGCATTGTCGCCCAGCGCCTGATGCGCAAACTCTGCCCCCATTGCAAGCAGCCGTACCAGCCGGAAATGATGGAAGGCCATCTTCTCGGTCTCGAAAAAGATGAACTGAACATCACGATCTATCAGGCCACAGGCTGCGAGCACTGTAACTACCAGGGCTATAAAGGACGCATCGCGATCATGGAGCTGCTCAAAATGAATGCCGATCTGGACGAATTGATCGCACGCCGGGCTCCCACCATCGAAATCAGAACCATGGCGCTGTCCAAAGGCTTCATTACCCTGGCCGAAGATGGCGTCCGCCGCGTGCTGGATGGCTCCACCTCGCTCGACGAAGTTGCGCGCGTGGTGGACCTGACCGACAAGGTGAGAAGTTTCGCTCGCAATCGATCCAACCCATAAGATCGCGCCATGACCCAATTTGTTTACCAGGCCATGGATGCCGAAGGCAAGATCATCCGCGGCAACATGGACGCATCCAATCTCTCCGATCTGGAGCTGCGCCTGAAGCGCATGGAACTGGATCTGATCGATTGCAAGCCGGCAGCGCAAAGGACCTTCGCTTTCAGAAAACTCCCGGTCAAGCGCCAGGACCTGATCAATTTCTGCTTCTACATGGAACAGCTCAGCGGCGCCGGCGTCCCGATGCTGGAAACTTTGGCCGACCTGCGCGACAGCCTCGACCACCCGCGCTTCCGCGAAATCGTCGCCGACCTGATCGAAAGCATCGAAGGCGGCCTGCAGCTCTCACAGGCGATGGCAAAGCATCCCGACACCTTCGACCCAACCTTCGTCAGCCTGATCGCGGCAGGCGAACACAGCGGCAAAATCGCCGAGGTATTCCTCAATCTGACCGAAACCCTGAAATGGCAGGACGAGCTTGCCTCGCAGACCAAAAAATTGCTGATGTACCCGGCTTTCGTCGGCACCATCGTGCTCGGCGTCACCTTCTTCCTGATGATCTACCTGGTGCCACAGCTCACCAGTTTCATCAAGAACATGGGGCAGGAGCTGCCATTTCATACCAGGGCGCTGATTTTCGTCTCCGCCATCTTCGTCAACTACTGGTATGTGGTCCTCGCCATTCCGGTGCTGGCCTGGGCAGGCCTGACTATCCTGATCAGAACAGACCCGCGCGCCCGTTACAAAGCGGATGACTTCAAACTCCGGGTGTGGATGATCGGCCCTATCCTGCATAAAATCATCCTGGCCCGCTTCGCCACTTTTTTCGCGCTGATGTACGCATCGGGCATCACCATTCTCGACTGCATCCGGCTGTCAGAGCAGATCGTCTCCAACAAGGTCATCGAAGGCGGACTGCAACGGGCGGGGCGGCTTATTTCCGAGGGGCAGAGCGTCACCGCCAGCTTTCAGACTGTCGGCATCTTCCCGCCCCTGATCGTGCGCATGCTCAAGGTCGGCGAGGCCACCGGCTCCCTGGATAAGGCGCTGCGCAATGTCAGCTATTTTTACAATCGCGAAGTCAAGGAATCCATCGAGAAAGTACAGACCATGATCGAACCCATCATGACCGTCATTCTCGGCGCCATTCTGGGCTGGATCATGCTGTCCGTGCTCGGCCCGATTTACGACACCATCAGCAAGATCAAGACCTGACGAGAATTCAAGAATGGGCGTATTCCGCAGACAGCTGCTCTACCTGACCAACGACCAGCTCACCGCCTACCAGTGGGAGAAGGGCAGCCACTCCGCCGGCCGCAGCTTCCCTAACGACGAGACCGGCTGGGAAGCCTTTTCCCGCCATCTTGCCGGATCGCAAAACACCCCGACTTACCTTCTGGCCGACCTGATCGAGGAAGATTTTCAGCGCGACAACCTGCCCCATGTGCTGGGCAGATCCCGACGGGCAATGGTCCAGCGTCGTCTCGGCCAGCTTTACCGCGACACTCCCTACCGCCAAGCCATCCGGCAGGGTCGGGAAGAACAGGGGCGCAAGGATGACCGGATGCTGTTCAGCGCCCTGACCAACGCGGAGCTGCTGAAACCCTGGCTGGACGCGATCCTGAAGCAGAAGGCGCCGCTGACCGGCATTTACTCGCCCGCGCTGTTGAGCGCCGCCCTGGTCAAGAAACTGGGCCTTGCCGGCGACAATCTGCTGCTGGTCACACACCAGTCCAGCGGTTTGCGCCAAAGTTTTTTCCAGGGATCCGCACTCAAGTTCAGCCGCCTGACGCCCCTGGCCGACCACAACCCGGATACCGTTGCCGACACGACCGCACGTGAAACGGCCAATACCCGGCAATTCCTGGCAAGCGCCCGCCTGCTGCCGCGCGGCGAAACTCTGGATGCCGTGATCCTGGCGCACGGGGAAGGCTTGCAGCGACTCCAGTCGGCTTGTCGGGACACGCCTGCCATGGCTCACCGTTTCCTCGACCTGGCAGATGCCGCCGCCCGGCTCGGACTGAAAAACCCCGGCTCCGTTTCGCTATGCGACCCGCTGTTCTTATCCCTGCTCGGCCACGCCACCCCTGCCAGCCATTATGCGCAGGCAGAACAAACCCGTTGCTTCAGCCTGTGGCAAGCGCGGCTCGTCCTCTACATCCTGAGTGCCGGCGTCGTGACGGGAGCGCTGTTATCGGCGGGAGCGAACGGCCTGGAGGCCCAGCAGCATTACCAGCAAAGCCGACAAATGGCCATGGAAACCAGCGTGGCCCAATCACAATACCAGGCCGTAGTCCGCAGCCTGCCACACACCGCTGCCAGCCCGCAAACCATGAAAGCTGCCGTCAACATCGAGCAGATGATTTCCCGCAACGCGCCCGAGCCCGCGCAGCTACTCGGCATCGTCAGTCGCGCGCTCGACACCCTGCCGCAAATCCGGATCGATCAGTTGAATTGGCAGGTCAGCGCAGAAGCCGAATCCGCTGACTCACAACACCCCATGCCTGTCCCAGGCGGTGAAGAACAGGCACCTGCCGCTGCACTGATCGGCATCCCCAAAAAACCCAACCAGATACTTCTGATCGAAGGAGAAGTCGTCTCTCTCAGGCACGACTACCGGACCGCACTGGAAAGCGTGCGCCGGTTCGCCGCCGAACTCGGCAAGAACAAACCGCTGAAAGCTGAAATCATGCGATCGCCGCTTGATATCAGGCCAACCGCCAAGTTGACGGGAAGTGCGGGAACCGAAGAAACAGACACAAAAGCCCGTTTCGTATTGAAACTGACATTGCGGCCGGAAAGCTGAAGATGGCCAAAGACAAAAGCGCGCCGACCGAGCGTTCATTCGTGAAGGACGATTTTCCGCTCATCCGCAAAGCGTTCATCGTCCTCATCGCAAGCCTGTTGTTAAGCGCCGCGCTGGTCGGCGCCGGCAGAACCATCCGGCTCAAGCAGCAGGACGATATGACTCAGGCACAAGTGCAACGTAACGATGCCAACAATAAACGCCGGCAGGCCGAGAACGACAGGCAGGAAATCCAGGACTACCAGTCCAGGTTCGTGACCTTGCGCGAGCGCGGATTCGTTGGAGAAGAAAGACGCCTGGACTGGATCGAGCATATCCAGCACATCAGGGAAAGCCGCAAACTCTTGCCGATCACTTACGAAATTTCCGCCCAGCGGGTTTTTCAGCTCGGCCCGGAGGTTTCGATCGGCGACCTGGAACTGCGCGGCAGCAAAATGCAACTCCAAATGAACCTCCTGCATGAAGGGGATCTGCTCAACTTCCTGGATGATTTGAAGGACAAAGGGTTTTATACTGTCCAGGAATGCAAGGTCAAGCGGGCCGGCGCGGAGCCTGAAAGCGCGCATTTGCCGCTGGCCGCGGAGTGCGTCATTTATTGGCTGACACTCGGCGAACGACCGGGCAGCCCGGAACAAACACCTCAATAAAGGCGGACAAACATGGCACGCCTGATATTTCTGCTGATGATCGCTTTCCTGCCTGGACACGCCGTCTGCGCCGGTGCGGAGCCCCTTGGCCGCCTGTTCTTCAGCCCCGATGAGCGAGCCATGCTCGACCGGGTGCGGCAAAAAAACGTCGGAAGCACGGTCAGCGCGACTGAACAAGTCACCCTGAATGGAATCGTCCGGCGCAGCAGCGGCAAAACCACCGCCTGGATCAACCAGGTGCCGCAAAACGAAAACGAAACTCCCCAAGGCATAGCCGTACAACAGGGGAAAACCTCCAAACCATCCGCCCTCCTGCTGCTGCCTTCGGGCAAGCAGGTTCAGTTGAAGGCCGGTCAAACATTCGATACTGCCAAGGGAAAAATTCGCGAGGGCTATCAGGGGTCAGAAAACAAATGAAACCCTCAGCACTCAGCACTCAGCACTCTCCCCCCCCCCGCCGCGAACGCGGCTCCGCCCTGCTCATCATTCTCACCATCATCGGGATAGGCGCGGCCTTCCTGCTGGTCAGCGCGCTCAACAAGGCGAATCAGCAGACCGAAAGGGACAAAATCACGGCGGACGTGCTGGCCAAGGCGAAGGATGCATTGATTGGGTATGCGGCCACTTATCGCGACACACACACCACCACCTCCGCACCCGTCTTCGGTTACCTGCCATGCCCGGCCATTGATGGCAATGGGGTAGCCGGAAATTGCGGGTCGAAGGATGTCACCCTGATCGGCTTGCTGCCGTGGAAAGAGCTGGGCTTGCCCCCGCTGCGTGACAGTTCCGGCGAATGCCTGTGGTATGCGGTTTCCGGCAGGTTCAAAAACAGCCCCCCAACCACCCTCATGAACTGGGACACTGCGGGACAACTCATCATCAATGATGCCGGCGGTGCGACATTGGCAAGTGGTGTCGCGGCGGTAATTTTCTCGCCACGCGGCGTGATCGGCAGCCAGAATCGGGCCCCGGCGGGAACCACCGAGTGCGGCGGCAACACCACCGTTGCCGCCTATCTCGACGGCGGCGATCCGATCTACGCCGGTACCGCGCCTGCGGCTGGGGCAGACAGCACAGTAACCGTAGCCACCGTTGCCAGCATCGCCAACGGCACCAACAACGACCGGGGATTATGGGTTACCCCCGACGAAATCTTCAGGCGCATCAAGCAACGCAGCGATTTCAAATCACCCGCTTTGCCAGCCAGCCCGAACGGCGATGTCAACAACCTGCTCGCCAGCGCCAGTGCCTGCCTGAACGCGCTAGCCACCTTGCCGGCACCGGTCACCATCAACTTCACCAACATGACGGAATCCGCAGGCGCCACGATCGGTAGCCTGGTCACTGGCCGCATCCCGCAAAACTTTGTGAACACCTATTGCAGCAACACAACCACTGGCATCCCCGCCTGGGGTGCCACCTGGAACGGCTGGTGGCATAGCAGCACAACCTATAAGGGCAAAAACTTCAACGATAACTGGCAGGACAACCTGCTCTACGCAAAATGCACCAGCGGACAATGCCTCACCGTGAACGGATCCCCTTGTGCAGCCGTACTGATTTTTTCCGGGGAACGAGACGCCACCACCTCTCCTCCGCAAAACCGCGCCACCGCGGCCAGCAAAAATATTTGGTCGAACTATCTGGAAGGGAGTTCCCTGGGTTTGTTCAACAGCGGCTCTCCGACATCTTTCACCGGCGCGCCACCCCCTTTCACCATCTCCAGTGTCAACATAGCGGCGACTGCGGATGTAGTGGCCTGCATTAACACTGCCGCTCCGCCGCCACCCAGTTCGACCCAGGTCACCTTCGCCAGCGACTTGGGCAGCTTCGTCACTGCCGGTTCCGGCGTCACCACCAGCGTTCCCACCCAAAGCGTGGACGTGGTCGCTGCGGGGGGCGCCAGCGGCGGATGCCTCTGGTACCCGGTCGCGATTCCATTGAGCGGGAAAACCCTGCGTGCCTATTACGCTTTTACATTCATGATCGCCGACCCAAACGGCGGCGCAGACCTGGGGAACGGTTTCACCCTTTCCTTCCTGCGAGGTGACGTTGGCGCGCCCACTGCTTGCGGCACCCGATCCCGCATGGGTGTGCTCGATGCCAGCACGCTCTGGGGAAACATGAGTTATATCGTGGAAACCGACGTCCACCGGGATGGCGGCGCGACCAACGATCCGGCCGGGAACCACACGGCAATCATGGCCAACGCCAATCTCGACCATTCAGCCCTGGCTGGCGGCAACGGCTATACCACGACCGCCTGCAACGGAACGGCGCAGGGCTGCCTGTACTCGCCGGCCAACACCTTCGAGGAAAGCCCAGCCCCCCTGCCCCACAACCAGCGCATCGAGATCCACACCGGCTGCGACAGCACCTGCGCAACCTGCAACAGCGGCGGCGCCTATGCACAGATCAAGGTCTGGACGGACTGCGCCTCGTGCAGCGACACCGCCAGCGACTTCTCTTCTACACCCAAGGCAAGCCGGTGCACCGCCCTGGATACTTCGATGGACTCGATCTATTTCGGCTTTACCGGGGGATTCTCCTCGACAGGTGGTGGCCAGGGCGTAACCCTCCGCAACCTCGACTTGCGAACCCAATAAGCGCAGGAATCAAAACATGAAACCAACATCCTTCCAGCAAGCGCATTCAGGTTTCACCCTGGTCGAGATGGCCATCGTGCTGGTGATCGTCGGCCTGCTGCTGGGCGGGCTGCTGATGCCGCTCTCTACACAGATCGAACAGCGGCGAATCAGCGAAACTCAAAAAGCGCTGGATGAAATCAAGGAAGCGCTGATCGGTTTCGCTGTGGCCAATAAGCGGTTTCCGCGCCCTGCCACTTCTGCGACAAACGGGGTTGAAAACCCGGCAACGTGCGCAAACGATGCGGCCTGCTCAGGTTTTATCCCTTGGGCCACCTTGGGCGTAACCAAGTTGGACGCATGGGGAAAAATCATCCGTTACAGCGTGACCCCTGATTTTGCCAATGCCAGCATTACATTGATCACTGTTGCCAATCGAAAAGTCCTTACACGTGATGGCGCGGGCGCGACGAGCTATTTGATTGGACAGGCAGGTGCCTGTACTGCCACCCAACAGTGTGCACCCGTAGTCATTTTTTCTCACGGCAAGCAGCGCCTCGGCACCACTGACACCGGGGTTGCGATTCCTGATGACACCGCCACCAATCTCGATGAAGATGCCAACAATATCGGGCCGACCGACTATTACCAACGGACACCGAGTGAGAATACAGCCGCCCTCATGGGCGGCGAATTCGACGATCTCGTTACCTGGCTCTCCCCCAACATCCTGTTCAACCGCATGGTCGCCGCTGGCCAGCTGCCCTGAGATGAATCAGAAACACCCACCGCGAACGGCGCAAGCGGCCTGCCAGGAGGATTATCTTCTGGACGCAGATTGAAATTTTCATTCTGGAAGACATTCTGGAAAGCGCTAAAATACTGATCGGCGGCCTCCTGCAAAGCTGCCAGATCACCGATTTGCATGAAATCCATTTTCTCGAAGAGCAGCTGAATGCGCTGGAAACGAAACAAAAAGCCAAACAATCTTAAAGTATCCCATTAACAAATATGTATAATCAGTAAATTCCCCTGGACCTTATTAAGGAATTTGCCTAAACTTATACGCAAAATAACCGATAATTTAAGGTCATAGGCATGTGCCTAACCAACCCTATCTGAATGATTGATCAAAAGAGGAACGAAATGAAAAAATCCCAATCCGGTTTTACCCTGGTGGAAATCGCCATCGTTCTGGTGATTATCGGCCTGCTGCTGGGCGGCGTGCTGAAGGGGCAGGAATTGATCGAGCAATCGAAAATCAAACGAGTAGTTAATGACTTTAACAGCGTTTCTGCCGCCTATTACACCTATCAGGATCGTTACCGTTTCTTGCCAGGTGACGACCCCAATGCTGCAGCGCGTTGGCCAACCTCAGTCGGAGGTGGTGCTGCCACTAGCGGTGGTGGCAATTCCATTATTACCACGACTCTAGCCCAAGTACTGACTGGCGGCATTACTAACGAAGGGGGATTTGCTTGGCAGCACCTGCGCGCCTCAGGTTTGGTTACTGGCGACCTGTCAAGCGCAGCAACGTCCACAACCCCCGAACTTACGCCTTTCAATTCCAATTACGGTATCGGAACGGGTGCCACACTCTTTGGCTTCGGGATCGTGCCCGTTTTCTGCGCCAGCCTGCCTCCGAAGGCGGCAGAACAACTTGACCGCCAACTGGATGATGGCAATCCGAATACCGGCAATATTCGCGCTGGTGTTCCGAACGCCGCCGTGAACTTTGCGCCAGCTGTCGCGACTGCTGGTACTGCAACATACGTCGATGCCCCCAACACTTGGTACGCCGTGTGCAAGAGGCTCTAATAGCCACTTCGTAATCAACTCGAAAAAGCCCGGCAGAGCCGGGCTTTTTCCTTCCTAAGGAACCGCTGATTTATTCGTCGCACCGGCGAAAGCCGGTGTCCAGTGCTTTGAATTTTCTAGATTCCGGCCTTCGCCGGAATGACGATTTGCCATTTAATCAACGCTTCCTTAGAAGGAGTGCTTCATGCCGAGGGAGATGGCACGTGATGAAAATAGGGGACAGACCACTATTACTCAATCCCCCTGAGATAATCCAGCCCCATCTTTCGCCGGCGCATGGCGTCCAGCGCGGCCCCGCCACGTCCTCCGCCCAAGCACCGCAGCGATTTCCTTCTGGAATCGCTCTCCGCCAAGCACGAATCCGCCATTGGTAGAAGCGCGAATTTCATCCACCATCCCCTGCTCTAGTTGATAGCGGAAAAGCTCTCGGTATGCGGCTTGGCGTTGTAACTCGTCCGTTCCCAGCGCCTGGTAAATCGTATGAGGCGTGATCAGGGAATTGGCATCTCCCTGCGCGTTTGCACGGTAGCTGGACCATGGGTAGTCCGCCGGATGAACCACCATTGCCGCGCGCACCGGGTTAAGCTCGATATAACGGCAACAGCCCAACAAATAAGTATCCTCTTCAACAAGACAAGAACGAAAGCGCCCCTCCCATAACGTCCCGCTGCGACGATAGGTGCGGTTGACATATTGAACATAACGTTGCCCCAGACGCTTCATTACCCGTGATGGCCCTTCGCCAAATTGTGGAGTCAACAGCAGATGGACATGGTTGGTCATCAGCACATAGGCATGCAATTGCACCCCTTCCTCGCGGCAGGCTTCAGCCAGATGATGAAGATAAAACTGGTAATCGTCATCAGCGAAGAAGCAAGCTGTGCGGTTATTGCCACGCTGGATCAGATGAACCGGCGTGTTATTGAGCTTTATACGGGCGCGTCGAGGCATGGTGTCGTATGGGAAATGGATGGATAATTAAATATAGTAAAGAAATGGTGGTCTGTCCCCTATTGTTTTTGCATTGTTTGGGACTTACCCATTCGAGGTCGTTAAGCAGCCCGACGACTTGGCAAATGTACGTCCACCACGATTTCCGCGTAGGGTGCATGGACGCGACCTTGTTCGTTTTTTTCCACAGCCAGCCACTCAATCAGCTTTTCCACATCACCATGCACGTTCTTGTAGTCGCGATTTACCCTCCGGGCGAGTTCGGCGATGGTCATGGGGCCTCCCTCGCGCAAGGCGGCGAGCAAATCCCACCGTCTGGGGGTGAAAACGGCGAACATCTGGCTGATGTCGTCAAAGCCAACGCCAAAATAGGGTGCAACCCTCTCGCCGCGATCCAATGCCTCCATGACTTGGGCGGCATGGGCCAGGCCAGTCTCAATACCTTCGCCCACTTTCACATTCAAAATTCGTTCGCTCATTTTTCAGTTCCCTTGACGTCAGCCATAAAGTCGGCCATCAACTGTTTCGGACTCTCGAAGCAATAGGATTCTTCCCGGTCGCCCAGGTGCTTGTGGTCGCCCTTGCCGCGTTCGTTGTCGTAACCTACTACTCTATCGCCGTCTACCACATAGACCAGCCGATACTTGTAGGGATGTTCAGATGGCGATACCGGACGAGGTACCCGCCAGATCACAATCTCAATAAAACTGAGGTTCCCCCGAAAAATAGTCTTCCAAGGGTGACGTAAAATAGACGTTACTTTGGAAAGGAAGACCATGAAGATACCGAAGCAGGAATACACCGCCGAATTCAAGGAACTGGCAGTCAAGCGGGTCAAGGAAGGGCT
>JAIOJM010000223.1 GCA_019911785.1 Sulfuricella sp.
GATTCGTAGCTGATGTCGGATTTGGTTACAGGCTCCTGCAAATCATTTTCCACCTCGGACAGATCGACGGCATGGCGCAGGTGGTCGGCATAATGCGCGCGCAAATGATCCTGCAAACGGAACTTGGCGATCGCATAGACCCAGGGTTTGTAAGGCCGCTCGCCATCGTAGGTATGCCGCGCCTTGTGGATGGAAATCAGGATTTCCTGCAACAGGTCGTCCACCTCGCTGCCGGAATTCAGGCGCCTGGCCAGAAACGGCCGCAGCAAGCGCGCGGTTTCCTGCAACAGAACCGCATAGGCCAGCTGGTCCCCGCCCAGGGACAGCTTCATCAGCGCTTCCAGATTTTCCGTTTTATCCGTCATTGAACTCGATGTAACCTTTTTTCGGGCCCCTCCGAATAGGCTGGTACACGGGCATGCAGCCTGATACCCGTGATTTTTATCCTTCGACATCAAACCCGCTGCAATGATGCCATGAAAAAGGAAGGCGCCATGATGAAAGAACAGCAGAAAAAAATGAAAAAACAGAACAACAAGATGGAGCAAGGCGGCAGCATGGCCATGGAACCCAGGAAATAACCGGGCAACCCGTCACATTGAACGTGCGGGACGTAGGAGCGACCTCCTGGTCGCGATATTCAGTGGATCGCGACCAGGAGGTCGCTCCTACAAATTCACCTTTGAATGGAGCTCGAATTAGCAGCATGTTGGGGCAATAACCGGGGGGCATTGCGCCCAACACGGATCGAGAGTGACCTTTAGGGTGCGGATTCCTTGGGCGGTCGCTTATGGAATTTCTTGGGCGGTCTTTTGCCCTGCTCGCCAGCGCCGGGCTTGGGCTGACCGACTGGTCTAGGCTGTCTTGCGGATCTGGACTTATCGGCGGATGCGGGGGCGTCCCGGCGCACGGCTGGCTCACGAGTTTCTGCCCGATTCGCGGAAGCCAGAGCAATCTCCAGTTCGTTGAGCTCATCCCACTGGGCGTCGGTCCGCAGCCGTTCCGGGATTGCCAGAAGCTCTTGCTGGCGACGGCGCGGGGAAATCGGTTGCTGTTCATTCATGGCGGCATATCCCATCATCACTCAACATCTGAGTAAATTATCGCTTTCGTAAAGGGTCCAGCAGAGAAGATAGACCATTATGATCCAGCTCCTGCATCAGCGCCAACAGACGGCCGATTTCGCCGGAGGGAAAGCCTTCGCGGGCAAACCAGTTAAGGTAACGTCCCGGCAGATCGGCAATCAGGCGGCCCTTGTACTTGCCGTAAGGCATGACGCGGATAACCAGGAGCTGCAAATCTTCGGAATTCATCGCCATCTATCGACCCGGCGCGCTTCAACGCAATCGAAGTGCGCGGTAAAAAATCTTTTAAGATGCGCATTGTGCCTCGTTCTGTGAAGAGCTTCAAATGTTCGCTGTGAACTTGCAGGCACTGCCCTACAGGACTTGTCAGAAGTAATCGTCTTCGCGTTGGTGGCGAACCGCCAGGATGGTGACGGTTTGGTCGTCCTCGATTTCGAATAAGGCAATGTAACCCGCGGCACCAAATGCAATGACCAGCTCTCGCAAGAATGGATTGTCAGGCGCCGCCTTCCGGCAAGTAAAAGGAAACTCCCGCAGCAATTCGATGCCTTTGCCAATCGCGTCCAGCGCCCGGCGCGCGGCTTTTATATCGTGTTCGAGGAGGAATGCATACAAGCGCCGCAAATCCTCCCTTGCCGCCTGGGTGTAGCGGACGCGATAGCTCATGCACTGGCCTTGGCTTCTGCTTGGGTCAACAAGGTCGCCAGTTCGCGCTGTACATCCTCGGCAGGATAGTATTCACCGGTAAGCCGCGCCTGCTCGCGCGAAGCCAGCCCGCGCGCGACAAATTCCTGCTGGGAGCGCCGGCGCTCAATATTGGCCCGCAGGGATTGCTCCACGAAACCGGACAAAGTTTCTCCGTCCTGAAGGACGCTTTCTGCCGCGTGCCGGAGTTCAGGATCAACACGCAGCGATGGGATAGTGGCAGTTTTCATGATTGGGCTCCTGTTTTTTGCGTTGCATTTGCAATGCAAGTATAGCGGATTTTGCGCGATTCCTGCGCCGACTGTGCAATTCAAACCTGCAAAATGCCTTAAAATTACGCTTCCCGATAACAAACACGACGTGCCAGCATGCGCGAAAACAATCCAGACCCCTACGCCTATATGGCCGAGCTGCAAGACAATTTGACCGATACCGAGAAAGCCGAGTTCGAGCAACAGCTGAGCGAAAAGAATCTTCAGCTGGAACGCCATTCAGGCGCCGACACGCTGGAACGTGCCCGGCTGCAACTGGATATCGCCGAACTTCTGGTTTTGCTGGAGCGCAAGGCAGAAGCCTGGAATCTGGCGCGTTCGGCCTTCGATACCTCACTGAAAAACGAATCATGGCAAGACGCCGTGGAGGCGTGCAACGTGCTTTACCAGACCGAACAGGCCGCCTCGATTCCTGCCCTGGGCATGGGCGTCTGGCTTGCGGTGACTTTCCCGGTTGCGCCCGAACTCACCTATGCCATGCTCGACCATGTGATCACCGAAACGCCCGGCCATTCGGACGGCGCAGCGCTCGCCGCCGTCACGGCTCGCTATGTGATCGACCTGCGCGCCGACGATGCAAAGCACGGGGACTGGAGCCTGCTGGCGAATAATCTCATCGCCCGTGTTGCCGCGCGCCATAGCAATGTGCAGGACCAACAGGCTCTGGATGCGTGGATGGACAAGCTGGGTTTGCGCGACCCGCAGGTATTTCTGCCCCGGCTGAGTCAGGTGGTTAATGCCATCGTCGGCGACTCATGGTGGTTTGACCGTGATGAGCTGCGCGATAAATTGCCTGATTAGTCGCTCCTGGGCGTTGGGTGGATGGATAGTTGAAACGGATCGCCCCCGCGCCTATAATTTCCAGTATGAAAAATTCACTTTTGCAGCAAAACCCGCATCTGCGTAACGCCAAATCCTATCGCGAGGCGTTGAGGCTTAATGTCGTCTCCTCGATGGCGATTGAAGGCGTCAAGAAAGCAGCGGAAAAGGCGCTTCCTGCTTCCGGCAAGAAGGCCGTCAAAGCCGCCTAGCTGCGCAAGGTTTTTGCAAGCACGGCGCGGAATATCGCTTCCATGGGCGCATAGTTTCTACCCATGCCCGCCTGGACGGCGGCAAAATAAGCTTCCCGTTTCTTACCCCGAATCCCCGAAAAATCCAGCAGCGGCAACCCTGCCTGCAAAGCCATCAATGTTGCCAAAAGCCGCGCCAATCTGCCATTGCCTTCGCGAAAGGGATGAATCAACACCAGCTCGCAGTGGGTGACGGCAAGCGCCTCGACGACCTTCTCCGGCTCCACGAAATTGCAGGGCGTGTAAACCGCCAACAGGGTTTTCTCCAGTCCGGCCATCAGGCGTGGAACCTGCGCCGCCATCGCAAAGGTGAAACCGCCCTTGCTGATATTTACCTGCCGGTACTCGCCCGCCCATGGATAAACCTTGCCCAACCATTGCCGATGCAGAGCACAAACGTCCTGCTCGATAAAACGATGCGTCGCCGAAATGTGGCGGATGGCGTAGTCGGTCGCCTCGGCCAGCTTGACCGCTTCGAGCGCGTCCATCTCCCGCTTGAGGCGGATGCCGGGAAGATTTTTCAGCACTCGCCCACGCGAACCTGACTCGAATTGGGCTTCGGCTAGATGGTCGGTGTCGTAACGAGTTGGCATTTTGACGCCTTTCAACAATAATGCGAACCTGGCCCCTTTGATTTACCTTTGATTTACGGGGGGTTACGGATACATTCCTCTTAAAACCATTCCAGCATCATAGATTTCTTTACTGTCTGCCACAAGTAAATCCACCAACAGAAAAACGACCGCCACCGAGCACCCGCCCGCCTCGTTGAAGATGTAACCTTTTCCCGCTACGCTCCGAATACCTCAGCAAAGATGGCATGCCATCGCTTTATCAACACTCACCAGGCGAGGTGGAAGATCATGGACAGGCGGATGTTTATCAAACTGGCGACCAGCGGGGCAGGCATCTTGGCCGTGCCGCAGCTCTTCATGGCCCAGGCAATGGCGGCAGAGCGCATAGCAAAAATCAGCAAAACCGACGCCGAGTGGAAAAAGCTGCTTACGCCGGCGCAATACGATGTGCTGCGCCGGGAAGGCACCGAAGCGCCGTTCACCAGCCCGCTCAACAAGGAAAAGCGCAGCGGCATGTATGCCTGCGTGGCCTGCGAGTTGCCGCTTTTCCCCTCGAAATTCAAGTTCGACAGCGGCACCGGCTGGCCGAGTTTTTATGATGTCCTGCCCGGCCATGCCGAGACCACAACCGACTACAAGCTGGTGCTGCCACGTACCGAATACCACTGCGCGCGCTGCGGCGGCCACCACGGCCATGTGTTCAAGGACGGGCCGGCGCCCACCGGGCTGAGGTACTGCAATAACGGCGTGGCATTGAAATTTATCGCGGATAAGGCTTAGAAAAGCTGAGAAAAGCGATTCACCGCAAAGGACGCAAGGGTGCGCAATGGAATTCAAAAACTTGAATAACTAAATTTGCTTACCCTGCAAGTGATGAAAATAATTCATTGCCCTACCTTGCGAACCTTAGCGCCCTTTGCGGTGAAATGCCTTTTTTGGTTCAACTGAATTTTTTAGGATAGATACATGATCATCGATATCGGATTGGCATTTCTCGAAGGTCTGGCGCTGATCGTCTCGCCCTGCATCCTGCCGGTTTTGCCGCTGGTGCTGGCGGCATCGGTCGAGGGCGGCAGGCGCAGGCCTTACGGCATCATTATCGGTTTTGTGCTGGCGTTCAGCCTGTTTGCGCTGGTTTCGCACCAGATCGTCCTGGCGCTGGGCATCGATCTCGATATCGTCAAGAACGCTTCCCTGGTGCTGCTTGCATTGTTCGGCCTGGTGCTGCTGTCATCCAGGCTGTCGGACAAATTCAGCGCGGCTACGCAAGGCGCGGCCGATTTCGGCAACCAGATCGCCTCACGCGGCGGGGAGGGGCTGCTCAGCGGTATCGCGATCGGCTCGCTGATCGGCCTGGTGTGGACGCCCTGCGCAGGGCCTATCCTGGCCGCCGTGCTGGTGCAGGTAATCCGCCAGCAGACCCAACTCGCCGGCAACCTGATCATCGTTTCATTCGCGATAGGCGCCGGCGTGCCGATGCTCATCATTGCCCTGACCGGGAGAAAGGTCATGAAGAAACTCGGCTTCCTCACCCGCCATGCCGAAGCGGTGCGGCGCGGGTTCGGCGTGCTGATCCTGCTATCCGTCGCCTATATCGCCTCCGGCGTGGATGCGCAGTCGCTGCTGACGACCCGCAGCACGAAAGCCCAACAGCCTGCCGGCGAGCTGGTGCTGCAGGAAGGCCTGGGCACGCCCTACGCCGCGCCGGAATTCGCGGGCATCGAGGCCTGGCTGAATGCGAATCCGCTCACCATGCAGGGCCTGAAAGGCAAGGTAGTGCTGATCGATTTCTGGACCTATTCCTGCATCAACTGCGTGCGCACGCTGCCCTACCTCACCGACTGGGACAGCAAATATCGCGACCAGGGGCTGGTGATCGTCGGCGTGCATGCGCCGGAGTTCGCGTTCGAGAAGAAACTCGACAACGTCAAGGCCGCGATTGCGCAGCACGGCATCCGCTACCCGGTGGCGCTGGACAACAATCTCTCCACCTGGGTGAACTTCAACAACCGCTACTGGCCTGCGCATTACCTCATCGACCGGGATGGCAAAGTGGTCTACACGCATTTCGGCGAGGGCCAATACGATGTCACGGAAAACAACATCCGCTACCTGCTCGGGCTGAAAAAAGGCGGCGTAACCGCCAAGGCCGAGGCGCCCGCCGGCAACCCCGACCAGACGCCGGAAACCTATCTCGGCTATGCCAGGGCAGACAGCTTCGGAGGTGACAAGCCGGTGGTGCATGAGACGGAAAGGGCTTACCGCTTTCCGGATGAACTTGCCGAAGACGAATGGGCGCTGAACGGCAAATGGAAAGTGGATTCGCAAAAAATCACTGCGGCCGAAAAGGGCGCGGCGCTGCGCCTCGACTTCAATGCGCGCAAGGTGTTCCTGGTGCTGGGCACGTCCACCGGCAAGCCGGTCCGCGTCTCCATCCGGCTGAATGGCGAGGCCGTCGGCCCGAATGCCGGCAAGGATGCCCCCGGCGGCGTG
>JAIOJM010000224.1 GCA_019911785.1 Sulfuricella sp.
TAGGGAAAGCTCATCTCGACGTGGCCGGACTCGGCCTCCAGGCGCTGCACCATCTCGCGCAGCATGGACTCGAACGATTCCACCGAAATCTCGCGCTCGTTGCTGTCGCTGTTGAGTATCTCAACGAAGCGCGACATGTGCGTGCCCTTGAAGTTGTGCGGCAGATAGACGTTCATGTTGAACATGGCGATGGTGTGCTGCACGCCCTCGCTCTTGTCCGCCACCCTGACCGGATGGCGGATGGATTTGATGCCCACCTTGTCGATGGCAATCTGGCGGGAATCCGCGTAGTTCTGCACATCGGCGATGGCGTCTTTGTCACAGACGGGGGCGCTCACATCGCAAGTCTCATTGCAGTTGCTCATGAATTTATTCCTTGAATTGATTTAGACCAAGTATAACACTTGATAATAGTTGAGTAAACCACTAGGTTACTCAGGGGCAACGATTAACCGGGCTCGCACCGCGCGGACGATGCCGTCCTGGTCCAGGCCGCAGGCCGCCAGCAATTTGGCCGGATCGCCATGTTCGACGAAACGGTCGGGCAGGCCGAGTTGCAGCACCGGCACCGTCAGGCCCCGGCTCTCCAGGAATTCAAGCACGGCGCTGCCCGCACCGCCCATCACTGAGTTTTCTTCGACGGTGACGAGCAGGTCGTGGGTTTGCGCCAGACGTAGCACCAGCTCCAAATCCAGCGGCTTGACGAAGCGCATGTTGGCGACCGTGGCCTTGAGGTCATCGGCCGCGGCCAGTGCGGGCATCAGCATGCTGCCGAAGGCGAGAATGGCGATTTTTTCGCCCTCGCGCCGGATTTCGCCCTTGCCCATAGTCAGCGCCTGCATTTCCTGCCGGATGGCAACACCCGTGCCGCCGCCGCGCGGGTAGCGCACCGCCGACGGGCCGTTGTGCATGAATGCGGTGTAGAGCATCTGGCGGCATTCGTTCTCGTCCGAGGGCGCCATCACCAGCATGTTGGGCACGCAGCGCAAAAAGGACAGGTCGAAACTGCCAGCATGGGTCGGGCCGTCGGCGCCGACCAGCCCGGCACGGTCTATCGCCAGCACGATGGGCAAATCCTGCAGCGCGATGTCGTGAATCAGCTGGTCGTAGGCGCGCTGCAGAAAGGTCGAATAGATCGCCACCACCGGCTTCATCCCTTCGCAGGCGATGCCGGCGGCAAAAGTCAGCGCGTGCTGCTCGGCGATGCCGACATCGAAATAACGCTTCGGGTATTCCTGGGCGAAGCGCACCATGCCGGAGCCTTCGCACATCGCCGGGGTGATGCCGACCAGGCGCTTGTCCTGCGCCGCCATGTCGCACAGCCAGTCGCCGAACACCTGGGTGTAGGTGAGCTTGCCGCCAGGCTTGGCGTCCATCACCCCGTCCTCGGGGTTGAATCTGGCGACGCCGTGGTAACGGCAGGGGTCGTCCTCGGCCAGCTTGTAGCCCTTGCCCTTCTGCGTGGCAATGTGCAGCAGCTGCGGCCCCTGGCGCTGCCTCAGGTTGCTCAGCGTGGTCACCAGCACGTCGAGATCGTGGCCGTCGATCGGGCCGATGTAGTTGAAGCCGAATTCCTCGAACAGGGTACCGGGAATGACCATGCCCTTCATGTGCTCTTCGGCGCGCTTGGCCAGTTCCAGAATCGGCGGCACCGCCCCCAGCACCTTCTCGCCGCCCTTGCGCATTGCGGCATAAAAGCGCCCCGACATGAGCTTGGCGAGATAATTGTTGAGCGCGCCGACATTTTCCGAGATCGACATGTCGTTGTCGTTCAGCACCACCAGGAGATTGGCGTCCATCGCCCCGGCGTTGTTGAGCGCCTCGAACGCCATGCCCCCGGTCATGGCACCGTCGCCGATGATCGCCACCGCGCGCCGGTCGCTGCCTTCCGCCTGGGCCGCAACCGCCATGCCGAGCGCGGCGCTGATCGAGGTGCTGGAATGGCCGGTGCCGAAAGCGTCGTATTCGCTCTCGGCGCGCTTGGGGAAACCGGCAATGCCGCCGAGCTGGCGCAGGGTGGCCATGGCCTCGCGCCGCCCGGTCAGAATCTTGTGCGAATAGGTCTGGTGGCCGACATCCCATACCAGCCGGTCATCCGGCGTGTTGAACACGTAATGCAGGGCGACAGTCAGCTCCACTGCGCCCAGATTTGAGGCCAGGTGGCCGCCGGACTTGCTTACGCTCTCGATCAGGAAGCTGCGCAACTCCTCGGCGAGCTGGGGCAGTTGCTTGCGGTCGAGGGCGCGCAATTCTGCGGGGGCATTGATGGTTTCGAGTAGTTCGTACATTTTTTTAGCTGACCGCGTGGGCACAAAGGCGTGCCCACCCTACTTTGCTGTTCAAAATTGCCGCTTGACGATGAAATCGGCGATCTGGCGCAATCTTTCCGCCCGTGCGCCGAACCCTTCCAGCGACTGTAACGCATCCCGGTGCAAGTCGGCAGCGAAGGCACGCGCCGCATTCGCGCCAAGAATAGAAACGTAGGTCGGTTTGTTGGCCTCGGCATCCTTGCCGGCAGTCTTGCCCAGCGTGGCAGTGGTGGATTCGGTGTCGAGCACATCGTCCACCACCTGGAAGGCCAGCCCGATACATTTCGCGTAGTGCAGCAAATGCTCCATTTCGCCGTTTTCAAGACTCTTGCCGCACAGCGCGCCCAGCTGCACCGAGGCCCGGATCAGCGCACCGGTCTTGTGGATGTGCATGAATTCCAGCTCCGGCAGGGACAGCGTCTTGCCGACGCTTTCGCCGTCTATCGCCTGGCCGCCGGCCATGCCGCGCGAACCGGCGGCCACGGCCAGAATCTTCACCATTTCCAGCTGCACCGCGGGAGCGTCTGCCAACGGGCGCTCCGCCAGCAGCTGGAACGCCAGGGTTTGCAGGCTGTCGCCCACCAGCAGCGCAGTGGCCTCGTCATATTCGAGGTGACAGGTGGGCTTGCCGCGCCGCAGGCTGTCATCGTCCATGCACGGCAGGTCGTCGTGCACCAGGGAATAGGCGTGGACCAGCTCGACCGCAGCCGCAACCGCATCGATGCGCTGCGGATCGGCGCCGGCCACTTCACCGGCAGCGAAAGCCAGCAAAGGCCGGATGCGCTTGCCGCCGCCGAGTACGGCATAACGCATCGCCTGATGCAGGCGCTGCGGCGCAATCGAGGGTTGCGGCAGCACGTCGGACAGCACGCCTTCCATGCGCTGCTGCAGGGCAGCGGCCCATGCCTGAAAATCAATCAAGGTCAAAACCAGCGCCCTTCACGTTCGCCCCCTCTCCCTCCGGGAGAGGGTTGGGGTGAGGGCTGCCCTCTGGGAGAGAGCCAGGAGAGAGTGACGCATCGCCAACGAAATTCTGCAAGCCGCCCGCTTCGAGGATGCGCACCTGCTGCTGCGCATCCTGCAACGCCTGCTGACAGAACTGGAGAAGCTCCGCACCGCGCTTGTAGGCCGACAGAAGCTGCTCCAGCGGCAACTGGCCCGCTTCCATGGTGGCGACGATATTTTCCAACTCGGCGAGTGCGCTTTCGAAGGTCGGTGATTTTGAAGCTTTGCTCATTACTTGCCGCACTCTAAAAAGGGTTAAAATACCGCATATTGCGGTCTCAGGTCAATCTCCGCGCGGCTTGCAGCCCCTTCGGACAGACGGAAAGCGGCCCGCAGCTTTAACTTCCAGCCTGATGGCAAATCCGGGATAAACTACTGCGCCATGAAATGCACAACATAAACCCAGATTATCCATTAGAGCCAAAACACCGCCGTGGGAGCGGCGCCCTCGCCGCGATTTTCGGCCGCATTCGCGCCGAGGGCGGCGCTCCTACATGCACGAGTATTCCAATGGACAATCCGATATAACCCATGCCCAAACTTCCACAACTAAAATCCGCATGGATGCTCGTAGCCGGCTTCCTGTTCGGCTGCATGGGGGTATTCGTCAAGCTGGGTGCGGAGTTTTTTTCCAGCTCCGAGCTGGTGTTCTACCGCTCCCTGTTCGGCCTGCTGATCATTTTTCTGATTATCAAGAGCCAGGGCATGAGTATCGCCACGCACCACTGGAAAGCGCACCTGTGGCGCGGGCTGTCCGGCTTCGCTGCGCTGATGTTGTTCTTTTACTCCATCACCCGGCTGCCGCTGGCCACTGCGGTGACGCTCAACTACACCGCACCGCTGTTCCTCGCCTTTCTCAGCGTGCTGATCCTGAAAGAACGCCTGCACCTGCCGCTATTGCTGGCCATTCTGCTCGGCTTTGCCGGCGTGGTGCTGCTGCTGCGCCCTACCCTGCATCAGGAACAGCTGGTCGCAGGACTGATGGGGCTGGCCTCCGGTTTTTTCGCCGCCATCGCCTATCTCAACGTCAAACAGCTGGGGCAGATGGGCGAACCTTCATTCCGGATCGTGTTCTATTTCACCCTGATCTGCACCTTCGGCGGCGGCATCTGGATGGGCGTTCACGCCTTCCATCCCGTTTCACCACGAAATTTCCTGCTCCTGCTCGGCCTCGGCACCACCGCCACCCTGGCGCAACTCGCCATGACCCGCGCCTATCGCGAGGGCGACACACTGGTGGTTGGCAGCCTGGCCTACAGCACCGTCGTATTCGCCAGCCTGTGGGGCATCCTGCTGTGGCAGGAAATCCTGTCCCTGACCAGCTGGCTGGGGATAGCCCTGATCATCCTGAGCGGCGTTCTAGCCTCCCGCGTGGTGCCCCGTCTTCCTGCCGTATAGACGGTTTGCTATAGTATAAAGAACGGAACGCCATCTCTGAAGGGTAAGCCATGATCACCATCGAAGTCCGGAGCCACCTCGTCAACGTCGCCGTGTTTGGTCAGTTCACCCTCGCCGACTTCAAGGAGCTGGAAGAGGCAGTCATGTACAAGATCAAGTTCGAGGGTCGGGTCAACCTGCTGTTCGATCTGCGCGACATGGCCAGACTCACCGTGGATGTTGCCTGGGAAGAAATCAAGTTTGCCCGCGAGCACCGCTTCGACCTGTGGAAAATCGCCGTGGTCACCGATAGCCAATGGATCGCCTGGAGCACTTGGCTGACCAGCCTGTTCACTCCTGCTGAAACCCGGGTGTTCGACGACTACAATCTGGCCAGCGATTGGGTTGCTGCCGTTTAACCCTAAAAAAGCATTTGAACCGCAAAGGCGCAAAGAACGCAAAGGAAAAACAATGTGTTACTGGAATCTGCCCAGCCACACGATAGGTGAATATCTGAGAGATTTTATGTCCTTGTTTTCTTTGCGCCTTCGCGTCTTTGCGGTTAATGAACTGCGGTTTTTAGGTTAACTTGAAACGATCATGACACTGCTGGCCGACGCAGTCCTGATTGTCCACTTTCTGTTCGTGCTGTTCGTGGTGGGCGGTTTGCTCGCCATCTGGGCCGGCGCCGCACTCGGCTGGGTCTGGGTGCGCAATCTCCGCTTCCGCGTCGCGCATCTTGCCGCCATCCTCTTCGTAACGGCTGAATCCCTCGTCGGCATGGTCTGTCCGCTTACCGCATGGGAAGATTTCCTGCGCCAGACCGGTTCGGGCGGGGGCAGCTTCATGCAGCGCTGGGTCGGTCGCCTGCTCTTCTACGACCTGCCGGAATGGGTATTCACGCTGGCGTATGTGCTGTTCGCCCTGGCAGTTATCGTCACCTTCCTGCTCATTCGACCGCAGGCCCGGAAGCCAGGCGATGCGCCCAGCGCGTCGTCTCCGGCAGCCGGTAGCGGGTGACGCAGGCCATGACGTAGTCAAGCGCCGTCGCCAGGCTGATGCGGTGACCGATGGAGATGTACAGCGGTTTCACACCGGATCGGCTGCGCAACACCGCACCTATGGTTTCGCCGTGATCGAGCAACGGCACGGATGCGCCGCGCCGGTCAGGCGGCTCGACATGCTCGCCGATCAGACGGGTTTTGGCCACGCCGATGGAGGGAATGCCGCACAGCAGGCCGAGGTGGCTGGCAATGCCGAAACGGCGCGGATGGGCGATACCCTGCCCGTCGCACAGCAACAGGTCGGGAATGACGGTCAGCTTCTCCAGCGCCCCGATCACCGCGGGCACCTCACGGAAGGACAGCAGCCCCGGCACATAGGGAAAACGGGTGGGGGTGCGAAAAATGGCATGATCCACCAGTTCGAGCGAAGGAAAGCCGAGCACCGCCACTGCGGCGCGGGTGATCCCGCCGCCCTCCTCGAAACCCACGTCCACCCCCGCTACATGGCGCACCGTGTAGAGCCGGTCTTCCCTCACTACCTCGCCGCGCAGTTGCTGCTGAATGGCGATCGCCTCAGTCGGACTGATATCCCAAGGGTGCCTTTGGACTATTTTCATGGTGTTTGCGGTAAAATACGGGTTTTCCAAATATCGACAGCACAGGCCAGCTTATGAATCTCTCCACGCTTACCGCATTATCCCCTCTGGACGGGCGCTACCACAACAAGGTGACCGACCTGCGCGCCTATTTCAGCGAGTTTGCGCTGATCCGCTATCGCGTCAAGGTGGAAATCGAATGGCTCAAGGCGCTCTCGCGCGAGCCCGCCATCGCCGAAGTCCCGGCTTTCTCCGCCGAAACCTTCGCGCAGCTGGATGCGCTGGCGAACGATTTTTCGGAAGCCGACGCCCAGGCGGTCAAGGATATCGAAAAGACCACCAACCACGACGTCAAGGCGATCGAATACTGGATGAAAGCCCGCCTGGCCGGCAATGCGGAGGTGATGAAGGTGAGCGAATTCATCCATTTCGCCTGCACCTCAGAGGATATCAACAACCTGTCCCACGGCATGATGCTGAAGGATGCACGCGAAGCGGCGATGCTGCCCGGACTTGCCAAGCTCGTCGCCAGGCTCACCGAGCTCGCCCACGAACTCGCGACCATGCCGATGCTGGCCCACACCCACGGCCAGCCCGCCTCGCCCACCACGGTCGGCAAGGAGATGGCCAACGTGGCCTACCGCCTGCAGCGCCAGCAAAAGCGCCTGGCCGAGGTCGCCATCCTGGGCAAGGCCAACGGCGCGGTGGGCAACTACAATGCCCATCTGTCGGCCTATCCCGATTTCGACTGGGAGCGCTTCGCGAAGCATTTTGTCGAAGGGCTGGGGCTGGATTTCAACCCCTACACCATCCAGATCGAACCGCACGACTGCATGGCCGAGCTGTTCGATACCTACGCCCGCACCAACACCATCCTGGTCGACCTCGACCGCGACATCTGGGGCTACATTTCGATGGGTTATTTCAAGCAGAAGGTGAAGGCCGGCGAAGTGGGTTCCTCCACCATGCCGCACAAGGTCAACCCGATTGATTTCGAGAACTCGGAAGGCAACCTCGGGCTGGCCAATGCGGTGCTGCGTCACCTCTCCGAAAAGCTGCCGGTTTCCCGCTGGCAGCGCGACCTCACCGACTCCACCGTGCTACGCAACATGGGCGTGGGCCTGGGCTACACCCTGCTCGGCTACGACTCCTGCCTGCGCGGCCTCAACAAGCTGGAAGCCAACCCGAAACGCCTGAATGAATACCTGGACAACAACTGGGAAGTGCTGGCGGAACCGATCCAGACCGTGATGCGCCGCTACGGCGTGGAGAACCCCTACGAGCAGCTCAAGGAACTCACCCGCGGCAAGGGCGGCATCACCCGGGCAACGCTGCACGCCTTCATCGCCAAGCTCGCCATTCCGGAGGAAGCGAAACAGCGGCTGCTGCAGATGACCCCGCACAACTACACCGGCAAGGCAGCAGAGCTGGCGGCGAGGATTTAATCTAACAACGGCAGCTCACCGCAAAGTTCGCAAAGGAACGCGAGGTAAAGCAACATATTACGGATTGCGCTGGCTCACGCAGCAGGTAGAAAGATGAAACCTCTATTCTTTTGTTTTCCCTTGCGTTCCTTCGCGTCCTTGGCGGTTCAATAGCTTTTTTAATCCTTCTGATCACCCTCGATGGCGCGATAGAACTCATCCATCTTCCGCGCCGCCACGTGCTTGTAATAGGCTTTCCAGACGGTTCTAACGAGCCAGGCGGTATAGATGAAGGCGGCGACGAAGGCGAAGGACAGCCCCCAACCCAGCCAGGTGCCAAGCGACAGGGTGAGCACCTCGCCGCGCGGCGCGTTGAACACGTAGAGACCAAGCAGCGGCCCGACGATCAACGAAACCGCGACTATCACGGCAATATGCAGGATGATGCGCCGGGTCGGCGGCAGGAAACCGCTTACCGTGACGTCGTCGAGCAGGGGTTCCATGCTTTATCCTAAAAACAGCGATTAACCACGAATGACACGAATGTTCACGAATAAACACGAATAGTTAGAGGCAATCATCGCATCACCAAACGGCTGCATCATGCCATCAACACTAACCAACTGATTATTAGTGAACATTCGTGTTTCATTCGTGTGAATTCGTGGTTAAAAGCTTTTTCTAGGTTTATCCGGCTACTCATGATGGCCGGATGAATCCGGCCCTGCAACGCGGTGGCGCAGGTAACCGAGAATTCCCGGCAGGATCGACAGCAAGACAATGCCGAAGATCACCAGCGTCAGGTTCTGCTTGATGAACGGAATGTTGCCGAAGAAGTAGCCGGCCAGCACCAGCGAGCCCACCCAGACCGCCCCGCCCGCCAGGCTGTAAGGCAGGAAACGGCGGTAATCCATGCGGCCGATGCCGGCGACGAAGGGAGCGAAGGTGCGGATAATGGGGAAAAAGCGCGCCAGGATGATGGCCTTACCGCCGTGTTTTTCGTAAAAGCGGTGGGTCAGTTCAAGATGTTTGGGGTTGAGCAGGCGCGAACGCTCCCTGCTGAACACTTTCGGCCCGACATAGCGGCCGATCCAGTAATTGGTGTTGTCACCCAGGAACGAGGCGGCAATCAGCAGGCTGGCCAGCACCTGAAGTTCCATCGCCCCGGTCGCGGTCAGTGCGCCGGCAACAAACAGCAGGGAATCGCCCGGCAGGAAGGGCGTCACCACCAGGCCGGTTTCGCAGAAAATAATCAGGAACAGAATCAGGTAAACCCAGGAGCCGTGCTCCTGCACCAGCAACAGCAGGTGCTTGTCGAGGTGCAGGACGAGGTCGATGAAAGCGGTCAGAAGCTCCATCAGGGCAGTGCTTCCGCCTCTTCGCCTTCCTTCTTCTCGGGCTTGAGGAAATCCTCGCGCGACACGCCCAGCCACATCACGATCGGGCTGGCCACCAGCACCGAGGAATAGATGCCGAAGACGATGCCGATGGTCAGCGCCAGGGCGAAGTAGTACAGCGCCTCGCCGCCGAAGAACAGCATCGACAGCACCATCAGCTCGGTCATGGTGTGGGTGATGATGGTGCGCGACATGGTGCGGGTGATGGCGTTGTCGATCACCTCGGCCACCGATGCCTTGCGCATCTTGCGGAAATTTTCGCGCACCCGGTCGAACACCACCACGGATTCGTTGACCGAATAGCCGAGTACGGCCAGGATGCCGGCCAGCACGGTGAGGGAGAATTCCCACTGGAAGAAGGCGAAGAAGCCGAGAATGATCACCACGTCATGCATGTTGGCGATGATCGCCGCCACCGAGAAGCGCCATTCGAAACGAACTGCGAGGTAGGCCATGATGCCGAGGGAGACCACCAGCAACGCGAGCGCGCCGTTCTCGTACAATTCCTTGCCTACCTGCGGACCAACGAACTCGACGCGCTTCAGCGTGACGGAACTGTCTGCACCATGCAGCGCCTGGAACACCTGCTCGGAAAGCTTGGCGGTACTAAGCTCGGGCTTGAGCGGCAGACGGATCATGACGTCGCGCGCGGTACCGAAATTCTGCACCGCTGCATCATGCATGCCGATTTTGGTCAGGGTATCGCGGATCTTGGGAACATCAGCCTGCTGGCTGTAGCTCACCTCCATCACCGTGCCGCCGGTGAAGTCCACGCCCAGGTTAAGACCCTTCAGCCCCAGCGCAGCTACCGCCGCGATGAACGTCACCAGCGAGATAAAGGTCGTCACCCGCGCATAGCTCATGAACGGGATGTCGCGTTTGATATGGAAAAATTCCAGCATGTTTATATCCTTGAAAATCCCGACTACATACATTCCCTCCCCCTCTTAGGGGGAGGGTTAGGGTGGGGGTGGGATGTTTCTCGTGAGAGTTGGCATCTGAACCCCCATCCTAACCTTCCCCCTGGAAGGGGGAAGGAACAATGGTAAAAGGCACTTATATTAAATCGAAACCCTCTCCAGCCTGGCCTTGCGTCCGTAGCTCAGGTTGACCATGCCGCGCGACACCACGACGGCGCTGAACATCGAAGTCATGATACCGAGGCACAGCACCACTGCAAATCCGCGTACCGGGCCGGAACCCAGCCAGAACAGCGCCACGCCGGCGATCAAGGTGGTGATATTGGAATCGAGAATGGTGGCAAATGCCCGCTCGTAGCCGGCATGGATCGCGGCCTGCGGCGAGGAGCCATTTCTGAGTTCCTCGCGGATGCGTTCGTTGATCAGCACATTGGCGTCGATTGCCATACCCACCGTCAGGGCAATACCCGCCATGCCGGGCAGGGTCAGCGTAGCCTGCAGCAGCGAAAGAATCGCCACCAGCAGCAACACGTTGACGGCCAGCGCCGCCGTCGAGATCAGGCCGAAAAAGCGGTAATAGAACATCATGAAGATCGAAATAGCGACAAAACCGTAGATGTTGGAATTGAAGCCCTTGGCGATGTTCTCCGCGCCCATGCTCGGGCCGACGGTGCGCTCCTCGATGATATCCATCGGCGCGGCAAGAGCGCCGGCGCGCAGCAGCAGCGCAACGTCGCTGGCTTCCATGGTAGTCATTTGGCCAGAAATCTGTACCCGGCCGCCGCCGATTTCCTCGCGGATCACCGGCGCGGTGATCACTTCGCCCTTGCCCTTCTCGATCAGCAGGATCGCCATGCGCTTGCCCACGTTATCGCGTGTCAGCTGCTTGAAGATGCGCGCGCCGCGGCCATCCAGGTTGATATGCACGGCGGGTTCGCCGCTTTGCCCTTCGAAGCCGGGTTGCGCGTCGCTGATGTAATCGCCGGTCAGCACCACGCCCTTCTTCACCAGTAACGGCAGACCCTTGCGCTCGGTATAAAGCTCGCTGCCGAAGGGAATCTGGCCGCTCTGCACCGCGGCCGTCACGTCATGCTCCTCGTCCACCATGCGGATTTCCAGGGTGGCGGTGCGACCGAGAATGTCCTTGGCCTTGGCGGTATCCTGCACGCCGGGCAACTGCACCACGACGCGGTCTATGCCCTGCTGCTGGATGATCGGCTCGGCCACGCCGAGTTCGTTGATGCGGTTGCGCAGGGTGGTGATGTTCTGCTGCAGGGCGAATTCCTGGATGCGCTTCTGCGCCTCCAGCTTGAGAGTGGCAACCAGCTTGAAGTCGGCGCCCTCGTCAACTTCCTTCAGCAACAGGTCCGGCGAGGTTTTTTGCAGTTCTTCCAGCGCCTTCTTGCGCGATTCGGCATCGCGGAACTTGATCTCCACCGCCTGGTCTTGCCGGGAAATCCCGGTATAGGCGATTTTTTTCTCGCGCAGGCTGGTGCGGATATCGCCGTTATAACGGTCGAGCGCCTTGGTGATCGCGCCCTTCATGTCCACTTGGAGCAGGAAGTGCACCCCGCCGCGCAAGTCCAGGCCGAGGTACATCGGCAGCGCGCCCAGGTTGGAAAGCCACTTGGGCGAGCTCGACAGCAGATTCAGCGCCACCACGAAGTTTTCCCCGAGATTTGACTGGAGCAGGTCCTTGGCCTTGATCTGAGTGTCGGCATCGCCAAAGCGCACCTTCACGCCGGAGGCGTCGAACGCAATACCTTGGTAGGCGAGGTTGTTCTTCTTCAGCACCTCCTCGACCTGCTTCATCAGCCCCGAGTCCACCTTGGTCATGCCGCGCATCGGCGAAACCTGGACCGCAGGCGATTCACCGAAGAAATTGGGCAGTGTGTAAATCAGGCCGAACAGCATCGCCACGGCGATGACAAGATATTTCCACAGGGGGTAACGATTCATGAGTAAATTCCGTGAGGGGTGAGGGGTGAGAGGTGAGGAGTAAAGTCAAAAGCAACACCGTCGCCGGTATTACTCCTAACTCCTAACTCCTAACTCCTCACTCGCAACTTAAATTTCCTTGATCGTGCCCTTCGGCAGCAGGGTCGTGATCGCCGACTTTTGCACATGGATCACCACATTCGGGGCGACTTCCAGGCCAACGTAGGCCGCGCCCACCTTCGCCACCTTGCCCAGTTCGCCGCCGGCGGTGACCACTTCGTCACCCTTTTGCAGCGACTCGATCATGTTCTTCTGTTCCTTGGCGCGCTTCATCTGCGGGCGGATCATCATGAAGTAGAACAACGCGAAAATTACGATCAGGGGCAGGAACTGTTGCAGGCTGCCCATCATGTCCGCCGGTGCGGCATCGGCAGCATAAGCCATATTAATCAACATATTGATTCTCCATTATCAGAAAACTGAACGGGGCATTTTATCACGACCCCGCCACCCGCGCTTGCCTAAACTCGCGCACGAAGTCGGTAAAGCGTCCCTGCTCGATGGCAGCGCGGATGCCCTGCATCAGTTCCTGGTAGTAGTGCAGATTGTGGATGGTGTTGAGGCGCGCACCGAGGATCTCGCCGATGCGGTGCAGGTGGTGCAGGTAGGCGCGGGTAAAGTTGCGGCAGGTATAGCAGCCGCACGCCTCGTCCAGCGGCCTCATGTCCAGCCGGTATTGGGCATTCTTGATCCTGACCGTGCCGAAGCGGGTGAACAGCCAGCCGTTGCGGGCATTGCGCGTCGGCATCACGCAGTCGAACATGTCCACCCCGCGCGACACCGCATCCACGATGTCCTCCGGCGTACCCACCCCCATCAGGTAGCGCGGCTTGTCCGCCGGCATCTGCGGCGCGACATGGTCGAGGATACGCAGCATGTCCTCCTTCGGTTCACCCACCGACAGCCCGCCGATGGCATAACCGTCGAAGCCGATATTCACCAGCCCGGCCAGCGATTCGTCGCGCAGGCTCTCGTGCATGCCACCCTGGACAATACCGAACAGCGCATTGGGATTGCCCTCGTGGGCGCGCTTCGAACGCGCCGCCCAGCGCAGGGAAAGGCGCATCGAATCCCCGGCCTGCTGCAGATCGGCCGGGTGAGGCGTGCACTCGTCGAAGATCATCACGATATCGGAGTTCAGCACTTTCTGAATCCGCATCGACTCTTCCGGCGTCAGGAAGCAGCGGTCGCCGTTCACCGGCGACTGGAACTTCACGCCCTCTTCCGTGATCTTGCGCAGTTCGCCCAGGCTGAACACCTGGAACCCGCCGCTATCCGTGAGGATCGGCCCGTCCCAGCCCATGAAGCGGTGCAGCCCGCCGTGCGCCGCTATCACTTCCAGACCGGGGCGCAGCCACAGGTGAAAGGTGTTGCCGAGCACGATATGGGCGCCGATTTCCTTCAGCTCGGCGGGCGACATCGCCTTGACCGTGCCGTAAGTGCCCACCGGCATGAAGGCCGGGGTTTCCACCTGGCCGTGGGCCAAAGTCAGGGTGCCGCGGCGGGCGGGGCCGTCGGTGGCGAGTAGATCGAATTTCATTGCTGCCTTTCTATGAGCATTGCATCGCCGTAACTGAAAAAGCGGTAGCGATTTTCCACCGCATGACGGTAAGCACGGCAGATGTTTTCCATGCCGCCGAAAGCCGACACCAGCATCAGCAGGGTTGATTTGGGCAGGTGGAAATTGGTCAGCAGCCTCTCCACAACCTTGAAACGATAGCCGGGGAAAATGAAGATGTTGGTCTCGCCGCTCCCCGCCTCCAACTCGCCGCCCGCCGCCGCGGACTCCAGCGCCCGCAAACTGGTCGTCCCCACGGCCATGACACGCCCTCCTTCTGCCCTGGCCAGCCGGATCGAATCCACGGTCCGCTGCGGCACGGTGTACCACTCGCTGTGCATGTGGTGCTCGGAGATTTCCTCCACGCGCACCGGCTGAAAAGTCCCCGCGCCGACGTGAAGCGTGACGTAGGCGGTTTTCACCCCCATTTTTTCGAGGGTTTCCAGCATCGCCGGATCGAAATGCAGCCCCGCCGTAGGCGCGGCCACTGCGCCGGGCTGACGCGCATAAACGGTCTGGTAGCGGGTTTCGTCCAGCACTTCCGGAGCATGGGTGATGTAGGGCGGCAGCGGCAGGCTGCCGTACTGCTCCAGCAGTTCCAGAAGAGGCGTTTCCCCGGCGAAGCGCAGACGGTAGAGTTCGCCCTGCCGCTCCTCCACCGTCGCCGCGATCTTGCCTGCCAGCAGCAGGCCCGAACCGGGCTTGGGTGCATGGCTGGCGCGGATGTGGGCGAGCGCGTGATGCTCGTCCAGCACCCGCTCGATCAGCACTTCCAGCTTGCCGCCGCTGTCCTTCACCCCGAACAGCCGGGCCTTGATCACGCGCGTATCGTTGAACACCAGCAAGTCCCCAGGCTTGAGAAATTGCGACAAGGCACTGAACTGGCCATCCGCCAGCGCGCCGCTCGCGCCGTCGAGATGGAGCAAACGGCTCTGGCTGCGCTCCTGGGTGGGAAACTGGGCGATCAGCTCGGACGGCAGGTCGAAATCGAAATCACTGGTTTTCATACGAAGAAACTTGCCGGGAAAATGTTTTTAGTTGATAATTCGCGACTTCCAGACAAGGCCGGGATGGCGGAACTGGTAGACGCACGGGACTCAAAATCCCGCGCTAGCAATAGCGTGCCGGTTCGATTCCGGCTCCCGGCACCACACGTACATGCGGGTTTCCGCTGCCTCGCAGGACTTCTCCCGCACAACGATGCTCAACTTCCGTTCAGGCGTGCGTGGGCGCATCGAGCGCTTACGATACATCAGCGCCATCAGGCGGCTTTTTTGAGATCGACCTTGATATCTATTTCATCGAACGGCGCAATAAGCTTTCCGTTGTCGCGTTCAAGCAGTCCCAGCCCTTCCAGCGCTTTAACATCGGTATGGACATTCTTGTAGTTCCGTCCAATCTCCTTGGCTAGTTGGTGCATGTTGAGACCTTCGTGCTGCGCGACGTAGCGCAATAGCTCCAGCCGCTTGTCGGTAATGGCGGCAAACAATTCAGAAGGGGAACCAAAACCGATGGACGGAGTAATGCTCTCGCCCTGTTCGGCCTTCTGCCAGATGGCAGCAAAGTCTCGAACTGCTTGCTCCGGCGTAGTAATGATAATTTCTACCTTATTCATTCTTCCCACCTCCAGCCCGCCAAGCGGACGCAGTCATTCTTAAAATCCTCGATCAGCTCAGGCAGGCTCACAAAAAGATAAACATCTTCTTTCTCGCCATAGTGCCGGTGGTCACCCTTGCCGGTCTCATTGTCGTAGCGAACAACACACTTACCCAAGTGGCCGCAGTAGAGGCGGTATTTGAGGCCATGCGGCCTATCCGAAGTAACTTTGGGTAATGCCCATACAACCATCTCAATATGAATGTCGCCCTGCTTTAATATCCGGCGAAAAAGTTGGGCCGCTTTCATTGTGGTTCAATATACCATAATTTGCAGGGTTTTGTGGCCGGTGATCACGGCCACTTCCACACAAACAAAGGGCAGCCTCAGCTGCCCTTTCGTATTTCTGCCCGGCGCCGGTTATGCCGCCTGCACCGGAATCTGCCGCCGCTTGTCGACGATGCGGTTGTTCGCATCCACATACACCAGCTCGGGCTGGAATTTCTGCAGTTCCAGTTCGTTGTACATGGCATAGGTGGCAATGATGACGAGGTCGCCGGGATTCGCCTTGTGCGCCGCAGCGCCGTTCACGGAAATAATGCCCGAACCGCGCTGCGCCTTGATGGCATAAGTAGTGAAACGCTCGCCATTGCTCACGTTGTAAATGTCGATCTGCTGGTATTCGCGGATGTCCGCGGCTTCCAGCAAATTTTCGTCAATCGCGCACGAACCTTCATAATGCAGTTCGGAATGCGTGACGGTGACACGGTGCAGCTTGGATTTGAGCATCAATCTTTGCATTGTGACTCACTCAACGAGTGGGGAACAAAAGGACGCGTATTATAAGCCTTTGTCCGCATTGAGACAAATTTCCAGGTTGTCGATCAGTCGGGTCTTGCCCAGCCATGCCGCTGCCAGCACCACCAGATCCGTCTCGCCGGTCTCCGCCGGTGCCAGGGATGCGGCGGCCCGCACCGAAACATAGTCCACGCGCCAGCCGTGAGCTTCCAGGTCGGCAGCGGCTGCGCGCTCCAGCGCCGGAAAATCAAGGTTGCCCGCAAGCATAGACTGGCGGATCTGCACAAGGTTCCGGTAAAGCCGCACCGCCTCAACGCGCTCTTCCGCACTGAGATAGCCGTTGCGCGAACTGAGGGCGAGGTTGTCCCCGGCGCGCAGGGTTTCCCCCGCCACGATCTCCACCGGCAGATTGAGCTGCCGCACCATGGCGCGAATCACGTGCAGCTGCTGGCAATCCTTCTTGCCGAACACCGCCGCCTGGGGCTGCACGATATTGAACAGCTTCAGCACCACCGTCGCCACGCCGCGGAAATGGCCGGGGCGGAACGAGCCGCACAGCTCATTGGCGACCGGCGGCGGCTCGATGAACACCTGCTGCGGCTCGGGGTAGAGGTCTTCCACCGTCGGCGCGAATACCACATCAGCCAACCCGGCCAGTTTTTCGCAATCCTGCTCGAAGGTGCGCGGGTATTTGGCGAAATCCTCGTTCGGGCCGAATTGCAGGGGGTTGACGAAGATGCTCACCACCACGCAGCGACCATGCTCGCGCGCCTGCCGGACCAGAGCCAGATGCCCCTGGTGCAGGTTGCCCATGGTGGGAACGAAAGCGACGGACGGCTCGATCTTCAGCCGGTCGCGCAATTCCTGGATGGTTGAGATAATCTGCATAAATGAAAACCCAAAAAACATTAACCGCAGAGGACGCGGAGGACGCAGAGGAGATCAAAGCCTTCAAGCTGGCGCCTGTTTCTTGAATCCAACCCATATCAAACAAGCTGCGGCGGCTATTCGAATGGTTGGCTTTAAGGTTTTCCTCTGCGTCCTCCGCGTCCTCTGCGGTAAAGAATCAAAAACAATGCTCAGCTGCCGGGAACTCGCCGCTCTTCACCGCCTTGACGTATCGCTCGACAGCGGCCTGAATGCCGTCGGCACCGGTCAAAAAATTCCTGGCGAATTTCGGCGGCTTGCCGGGGTAAATACCGAGCAGGTCATACAGCACCAGTACCTGGCCGGAGCAATCCGGGCCGGCGCCGATGCCGATGGTGGGAATCGCCAGCTGCTGCGTCACCTGCCGTGCCAGCGCCGCCGGGATCGCTTCCAGCACCAGCAGGCCGGCGCCGGCTTGTTGTAGCGCAAGCGCATCCTCGATCAGCTTCTGCGCCGCCGCGTCGCCTTTGCCCTGCACTTTGTAGCCGCCGAGCTGGTGCACGGACTGGGGCGTGAGACCGACGTGGCCGCAAACCGGAATCCCGCGCTCAACCAGGAAGGCCACCGTTTTCGTCATCACCGCGCCACCTTCCAGCTTGACCATCTGCGCGCCCGCTGCCATCAGTTTCGCGGCATTGCGCATGGCCTGGGCCGGGCCTTGCTGATAGCTGCCGAAGGGCATGTCGGCGAGGATAAAGGCTTGCTTCGCGCCGTGCGCGACGCAGCGGGTGTGGTAAACCATGTCGGCCATGCTCACCGGCAGGGTGGTTTCCTCGCCCTGCACCACCATGCCGAGCGAATCGCCGACCAGCAGCACGTCCACGCCCGCATTTTCCAGCAGGGTGGCGAAGCTCGCATCGTAGCAGGTGAGCACGGCGATTTTTTCGCCTTCACGTGCCAGCTTCTGCAAATGGCTCAAAGTGATACGCATAGTTAGCTCGCCCGGTTGAAATATTCGCGTCCGCCGCGCATCTGGCCGATGCGCTCCAGCAGCAGCTCGAAATCCTGCGGCTGATCGGCAAAATTGAGATGTTCGCTGTTGACGATCAACAGCGGCGAAGCATCGTACTGGTAAAAATAGCGGCTGTAACTTTCCGCCAGCCGCGCCAGGTAATCTTCCGTGATCGGCGATTCGTATGCCACGCCGCGCCGCCTGACGCGCTCGATCAGCGACTCCACCGGCGCCTGCAGGTAGATTACCAGATCGGGCGTCGGCGTCTGCGGCTGCAGATGGGCATAAATCTGCTGGTACAGGCGGTATTCCTCGTCGTTCAGGTTGAGCCTGGCGAACAGCGCATCCTTGTCGAGCAGAAAATCGGCCACGGTGGGTTGACCGAACAATTCCATCTGCTTCAGGTCGCGCACCTGGGATGCGCGCTGGAACAGGAAAAACAGTTGCGTCTGCAGCGCGTAGCGCGCCGCGTCCTGGTAAAACCGGGGCAGAAACGGGTTGGTATCGGCGTCCTCCAGCATCAGCCCGGCCTGAAAGCGCTCTGACAAACGCCGCGCCAGACTGGTCTTGCCGACACCGATCGGCCCCTCGACCACGATATAGCGGTATTTGTCGGGCATCACGGCCGGCTTCCCTCCACCCTCTCCACCCGCTGATCTACGCATTTCTCCAGGCACACCTCCACACTGCCGTGCCCGATTATGATGCAGGACGGCGCGATTTCATGCAAAGGTTGGAGCACGAAGGCGCGTTCGTGCATGCGCGGGTGCGGCAGTGTCAGACCGTGCTCGTGGCAGGCCAGGTCGGCGTAGAGCAGGATGTCCAGATCGAGGATGCGCGGCGCATTGCGGAACTCGCGCACGCGACCGTGGCGATGCTCCATGTCGAGCAGCGCTTCGAGCAGCGCATGCGGCGCCAGGCCGGTTTCGACTTCGGCCACGGCGTTGATGAAGTCGGGCTGGTCGGCATAACCCACCGGCGCACTGCGGTAGAGCGAGGAGCATGACAGCAGCCGGGTTTGCGGCAGATTGCCAAGCTCGGCGCAAGCCTTGAGGATCTGCGCGCCGGGGTCGGAAAGGTTGCTGCCGAGGCCGATGTAAGCGCGCTTGACGGGGTTCTTTGAAGGCATGTTTAACTGAAAAACTTACCACGAATTACACGAATTTTCACGAATGAACACGAATAAAAAACTTGAAAATTGCGATTGTATCTGCCTGTTTTTATTCGTGTCGATTCGTGTTCATTCGTGTCATTCGTGGTGAATGGGTTGATCTTCTCCAGCCGCCACGGCAGCCTTGGGCTTGCGGCGCCGCCGTTTCTTGGCGGCGGGGGCTTCGTCCTTGATCAGCATCCGGCCGCGCTCGTCGTCGCCGGCATCCTGGAAATCCTCCCACCAGCGGCCGACCTCGGCATCGACCTCGCCGCTTTCGCAGCGCATCATCAGGAAATCGAAGGCGGCGCGGAAGCGCGGGTGTTCGAGCAGGCGGAACGGACGCTGGCCGGCGCGCTGCAGGAAGCGCGGCTGCATCGTCCAGATTTCCTTCATCACCGCATCGTAGCGATGGGGAATCGCCAGTTTCTCGCTCTGTGCCGCCAAAACCACGTCCATCGCCAGAAACAGCGCCGGCACCGGCTTTTCCCCTTCGGCCTGGGATTGCTGCCAGGCAACCAGCACTTCGTGCCAGAGCAGGGCCGCGAACAGGTAGGCAGGCGAAACCGGCTTCCCCTCCAGGATGCGCTGGTCGGTCTTGGCCAGCGCCTGCATGACGAAACGCTCGCCCATCGGCTGTTCCAGGATCACGTCGAGCATCGGCAGCAGGCCATGATGCAGGCCCTTCTTGCGCAGCAACAGGATGCTTTGCACCGCATGGCCAGAAAACAGCAGCTTGAGCATTTCATCGAACAACCGCGCCGCAGGGACATCCTCCAGCAACTCAGCCAGCTCGCGGATCGGTTTGATCGCCGCCGGGTCCAGCTTCAGTCCGAGTTTGGCGGCAAAGCGCACGGCGCGCAGCATCCGCACCGGGTCCTCGCGGTAGCGCTTAGCCGGGTCGCCGATGATGCGCAGCACCCCGGCCTTGAGGTCGGCGACGCCGTTGTGGTAGTCCCAGATTTCCTGGCTGACGGGGTCGTAATACAGCGCATTGATCGTGAAATCGCGGCGCATCGCGTCCTCCACCTGGGAGCCGAACACGTTGTCGCGCAGGATGCGGCCGCTTTCCTGGTCGGTCTGGCGGTCATCGCTGTCGTTGTTGGTGGCGACGGCGACGGTGCGGAAGGTGGAAACCTCGATGGTTTCCGGGCCGCACATCACATGGACGATGCGGAATCGCCGCCCGATGATGCGGGAACGCCGGAACAGATTGCGCACCTCGTCCGGATCGGCATCGGTGGCCACGTCGAAATCCTTGGGTTCCCGGCCCAGCAGCAGGTCGCGCACCGCGCCACCCACGACGAAGGCCTTGAAGCCCGCCTGCTGCAGCGCCTTCACCGTCTTCAGCGCGCACGGAGTGAGTTGATTGGCGGTGATACCGTGCGCCTTCAGCTTGAAGATGCGCGGTTCGCCATTCTTTGGTGATTTTTTCTGGAAAACGCGGCTGATAAGTTTACGGATCATGCTTTAGGAGATTTCGGAATAATAGCTTGATGGGAACAAGGAAAAGGGTTCAACATAAAAAAACATTGAACCGCGGAGGACGCAGAGGACGCGGAGGAGTTCAAAGGCTCATATCCTCGAGTGAATTGGCGGATAGTATGTGCCATTGCCTGTTTACCAGAACGAAATTTTTGCATAGATACATATCTCTTGCTTTTCCTCTGCGTCCTCCGCGTCCTCTGCGGTGAATAGCCGTTTTCAAATGCGATCCTTATTTGCCGAAATAAACTTCCTGTTCCATCTCGCGGTAAATGAAATTGGCATTTTTTTTATGGTTCTCATGGTAGAGCGGGGTTGCGTGCCAGTCTGCAAAATCGGATTGCCTCACCGCGCTTTCGAGGTCCTGCCCCGCCTCCACGGCGGCACGCATTTCATCGCGCAGCCGCTTGATGTAACTGTAAGTCTTTTCCACCATCGGGAACGGCGGCGTCTGGGCGCTGCCGTGACCCGGGATCATCAGCCGGGTATCCGGGAAAGTTTTCCGCATCCAGTCTATCGCTTCCAGGGCGGCGCCGGAATGGCCGTCGCCCATGAAAGTGGAACGATTATTGAAGGCGAGATCGGAAATCCACAGGATGCGGTCTTCCACCTGGTGCACCACGAGGTCGCCGAACGAATGGTGGTGGTCGGCATTATACACGGCGAAGGTTTTGCCGCCCAAAGTGAAATCGTAGTGGTTATAGATCTCGCCGCCCACCAGGATGTCGGGCTTCACACCCTTGAACCCCTTCATGTCCGCGGCAAGGATGCGGCGGCGGAAGTCGACCGAAGCCGTCAGATTGTCGGAAGCGAGATAGTCCAGCGTGCCCACGTGGCCGACGATCCTGACGCCGGGAAGCTGCCGGAACGCCACCGCGCCGTAGGAATGGTCGGGATGGTTGTGGGTGAGGATCAGGTATCTGATCGGCTTGTCCGTCACCTTGCGCACCGTGGCGATCAGCCTCCGCCCCAGCTTGGGCGTTCCCAGGCTGTCGATCACCACCACCCCCTCGTCGGTCACGACGAAGCCGGCGTTGCCGTTGAAGCCGCGGTTCTTACGGTCCACCTCGGCAATATTGCCATAGAGGAAATAAACGTCGGGAGCAATGCG
>JAIOJM010000225.1 GCA_019911785.1 Sulfuricella sp.
CCTCCGATCTGACAATAACTATCTGAGGAGATGAAACATGAAAAAACTGCTGACTCGATGGAATGGCCTGCTGGCCGCCGTCTTCATTCTGTTTCTGGGCATGATGCAAACAGCGCTGGCCGCCGATCCGCTGGTGGACGCAGCCTGGGTGAAGGCCAATATCGGCAAGCCCGGCGTGGTGTTCGTAGACATCCAGCCGACCACCGACTACCTGCGCGGGCACATCACCGGCGCGGTGAACACCGACTTCGGCAAGTCCGGCTGGCGTGAGGAACGTGCCGACAAAGTGCCTGATATGCTCCCGGAAAAGCTCGATAAGCTGGTCACCCATATCGGCAGTCTCGGCATCGACAACAACACACATGTGGTGCTGGTAGCACCGGGTGGCTCCTATGCCGACATGGGCTGGGCAACCCGCATCTACTGGACATTCAAGGTGCTGGGTCACGACAACGTGTCCATCCTTAACGGCGGCATGAATGCCTGGACCAAGGACAAAGCCAATGCCATCCAGACCGGTATGACCAAGGCCGAGCCCAAGGCTTTCACCGTCCACCTGCACAAGGATATGATCGCCACGGTCGAAGACGTAAAAGCGGCCAAAGCCAAGGGTGTGCTGCTGGTCGATAGCCGTCCCGAAGACCAGTATGCCGGCATCAACCGCAACCCCAAGGCCACCGAAAACGGCACCTTGCCGGGCGCGAAGAACTTGCCATCCGGCTGGACCACGGAAAACGGCGGCGGCATGTTCCGCTCCAAGGCGCAACTCGAGCAGCTCTACAAAGTCGCCGGCGTGCCTGCCAGCGGCGAGCAGATCAACTTCTGCAACACCGGTCACCTGGCCTCCATCGGCTGGTTCGTCTCCAGCGAACTGGTGGGCAACAAGAAGGCCAAGCTGTATGACGGCTCCATGGTCGAATGGACCATGATCAAAGCCGGCCCCGTCGAGCAGAAGGTGAAGCTGTAATAATAAACCTGAAGCATCGCATCCTGGTCTTGGTGGCTGCGGCGATCTTCTCCGCCGGAGCCTTCGCCCAGGACCAGCATTCGCGCCATCTGGCCGCCGGACTGGCGGTCATGGCGGGAGACGTTCGTCAGCTGGCAGCCGGCGAGAAACCGCAGCGGCGGGAGGGCTTGCGCGCCCGAGTGGCGGGCGATCTGTCCTCCCTGCCGCTGCTGCTGCGGCGCGCCGGCGGCGATGCCGTTTCGGTGCCGCCTCTGCGGGCGGCACTGGCGAAGGGAGACTGGCTCTCGCTGGAGCAGGGGCTTGCCGTCCTGCGCCGGCATCATCCCCTGGATCTTCGTACGCTGCTGCCCGCCGCGCCCACACCGGAGCGGCTGCGCCTGGGCGAGGCGATTCATCGCCAGGCATGCGCCGGTTGCCATGATGCGCCGATTGCCGGCACTAACCTCCCTGCGCTGAACCTGTTCGAACAGATCAGGAACATGCCCATAGAGGAGTTCGCCGCGCGCCTCATCATCGGCGTGCGTGGAGATGTAAGCACCGCCTATCGCAATCCCTTCAGCGACCTGGAACTGGGCGCGCTGATTGCATACTACGGGTCGGTTAGCGGCAAACCGGTTCGGTTGCTTCATTGATGATGGGTGTTGTGCCAAACGCTGCGGTCGAATTTGGAATGCCCGCGTAGCGATAGCATTTTATAGTGGGCGGTATGATTTTCAAGGAGGAATTTATGACTTTACGGACGTTCGTTGCCGCGCTTGCGAGGCTGATCGGTGCGCTGGTATTTGTCGTGTCCGGCGCTGCATCTGCCGCCGCGCCGGACTTTCTGGTGGACGCCGACTGGCTCGCCAAAAACCTGAAAGACCCCAAGCTGGTGGTGCTGGAAGTGCGCTATCACCCGCACCGCTACTTCACCGTGGGCCACATTCCCGGCGCGGTGCAGGTGCAGCGCTTCAAGGACCTGGGCGACAACCATGCCATTCCCTCGATGCGCTTCCCCTCGCGCGAAGTTTTCGAGCGCACCTTGCGCGCCTGGGGCGTGAACAACGACTCGACCATCGTGATCTACGATGATTCCGTCACCGCGCTGACTACGCGCCTTTACTTCCTGCTCGACCTGTACGGCTACGACATGAAGCGGGTGAAAATCCTCAACGGCGGCACCGTGGAATGGAGCGCCTTCAACGAGATGGCGAAGGAAGAAACCCGGCGCAAGCCCGGCAACGTCAAGCTCAAGCCCACCAAGCCCGGCGTGGTGGTGGAATGGACCGACGTCTACCGCGATGTGGTGGCGCGCCGCGATCCCGCTTTTGTCCTGCTCGACGCTCGCCCCTCTGACATGTACACCGGCAAGGTGATCCAGCACTCGATCCGTGGCGGCCACATACCGGGCGCCATCAACATCGTCAGCCTGGACGGCGCGGACGGCCAGAGCCAGACCTGGAAATCGCTGGACGAGATCGCGGCGCTTTACAAATCTATCCCCAAGGACAAGACCATATACGCCTATTGCCACGACGGCTTCCGCTCCAGCATGGCCTGGCTGCAACTGAAAACCCTGGGCTACAAGGATGTGCGCATCTACAACGGCGGCTGGGGCGACTGGGGCAACAACCTGACGCTGCCGGTGTCGGAAGGCGAGCAGCCTTATGACGAGGCGTTCGCACTGTAATTCCTGAATCCAGCCGCTGCTCCGCACTTCCGGCCGGGCGCCGGATTCTACAGCTCGAAATCCACCCCGCCGCCGCGCATGGTGGCGTCCACCACCTCGCGTGTCAGATGCGGCGCGAACAGGTGGATGAACTCATAAACATAGCCACGCAGGTAGGCGCCACGCCGCATGCCGATGCGGGTGGTGCTGGACTCGAACAGGTGGCCCGCATCCAGCATGCGTAACCCCTTGTCTCGCTGTGGGTCGAACGCCATCCGGGCGACGATGCCGATGCCGAGGCCGAGTTCAACGTAGGTCTTGATCACGTCCGAGTCGATGGCAGTCAGCACCACCCTGGGCGCAAGCGCCTTGCGCTCGAACGCGCGGTTGATGCGCGAACGGCCGGCGAACGCCGTGTCGTAGGTGACGATCGGATAACGCGCGATGGCTTCCAGCGAGAGCGTTTTCTCCTTCAGCAGCGGGTGCTTGGGCGGGGTGATGATGCCGTGGCTCCACTGGTGGCAGGGCATGCTCACCAGTTCCTTCACTTCAGCGATGGTTTCCGTGGCGATGGCGATGTCCGCCTCGCCCGACATCACCATCTGCGCCACCTGGGTTGGGTTCCCCTGGTGCAGGACGAGATTCACCCCGGGATAATGCTGCACGAAGGCCTTGACCGTCTGGGGCAGGGCGTAGCGGGCCTGGGTGTGGGTGGTGGCGATCACCAGGCTGCCGCTGCCTTCATTGCAGAAGTCCTTGCCGGCCAGTCTGAGATTATCCGCCTCCCGCAGGAGGCGCTCCGCAATGGCGAGTATCGCCTTTCCCGGTTCGGTGATTTCCACCACCCGCTTGCCGTTGCGGACGAAGATGTCGATTCCCAGCTCGTCTTCCAGCAGCCGGATCTGCTTCGACACGCCGGGCTGGGAGGTGTGCAGCTTTTCCGCGGCCGCCGAGACATTCAATCCCTGTTTCGCCACTTCGCACAGGTAGCGCAACTGTTGCAGCTTCATGACGCCTCCTTCATATAACTATAAGTTATTTAATAATAGCTTTATATTCTTTTTGTTTCAACTCCAGTGTTGTTACCATGCAGTTCGATGTATTGAATTGAGGAGAACGGACATGGAAAGCGAAACTCTGATCAAACCGAATATCGTCGTGGACATGACGGGGCAGGTTTGCCCCCATCCCCTGCTGGGCGCGAAACGGGTGCTGGATGACATGAAAACCGGCGAAGTCTTGCTGTTGAAATCGGATTGCCCCGGCACACGGGATGACCTGTTTTCCTGGGCGAAGGCGAAGGGAAATGAGGTCATCCATTCCGAGAAGCAGCCCGGCGGCGCGACCGAATATTACGTGCGTAAGGGGAAAAAGGCGGCGATTGCGCCCAACGTAACCCTGGACGTGACGGGACTGGTCTGCCCCGGCCCGGTGATCGAAGCGAGGAAGATTTTCAACACCATGGCACAGGGGCAGATCATGAAGCTGGTCAGCACCTGCCCGTCCACCAGGGACGAAGTCGGCACCTGGTGCGCCGCGACCGGCAACGTATTGCTGGAAACCCAGGAAACCGGGCGTGGCACATGGACCTTTTTCATCCGCAAGGGATGAAGGCGATGAGCGAGGTGGTGGCGGACTGC
Source organism: Sulfuricella sp. (assembly GCA_019911785.1). The sequence goes on from JAIOJM010000225.1 coordinate 4,256, forward strand.
ATGGCATCGCATTCCTGCGATGCCATGCTGATCCTTGGCGTGACCCATTCCGGGCGTACCTTTCGTCCCGGCGACTGGGTGGACCGGCTGGCGGGACGGTTTTCCACTTTCTGCCGGGACAGACGGTTGAAATATTCGCTCTGCGTAAGGCCGCTTACCGTCGAGGGGATGCGCGGTTTGCTGGTGGATATCAGGTTGGTGGAAAGCGATCCGGGTGCGTTCCGTTTTCTGATGGATTTTGCCGTCGACAACGATCTGCTGATCCACTGTCTCGGAGGGACTGGCAGGGAAGATTCCCGGCCTGACGGGGTTGTATCTTTACTGGATGTCGCAGCAAAAAACAGGTTGAGGCATTTTACGTCATGATGTTGCTGAGTGCCGTGCGGGAGCACGAGCGGGGCAATGTGTGGCCACTACGCTGCCACACCTCTCGCCCATCACCCCCTCTTCAGTTCTGGCTCGTCCGGCTTAGGTGTTTGGTGCCGTGCGCCCTCTTCCGGCACCGAGATTTCCAGCTTCTTCATCTTCTCCCAAAGGTTCTTGCGGGTGATGCCGAGGACGGTGGCAGTTTCCTTGATGCGCCATTGGTGGGCGGTTAGCGCCTGTTCGATGTAGTGTCGTTCGGTGGTGCGGAGGTGATGGGTAAGGCTGCCTGGCGTCGCTTCTTCTGGTCCGTTGGAAGACGACGCCTGGCCGAAAAGATCCCTGGCCGTGAGTACGGGGTTGGGGGAGAGGATGCAGGCGCGTTCGATGCAGTTACGCAGTTCGCGTACGTTGCCGGGCCAGGAAAAAGTCACCAGGGCCTGCGTTGCAGCAGGGTGAAAGCT
>JAIOJM010000226.1 GCA_019911785.1 Sulfuricella sp.
AGACTAATTTGTTTGTTTGCGCTGGGCTTGGTTCTTATGGCTGGCGCGTCCGTTGCCGCCGAAATGGAAGCCATGCCCTCCGCCGACCCGGTGTTTGCCGCCACGCTGGCCGATTTCGACGGCAAGCCGGTGCCGCTGGCGGAACTGAAGGGGAATCTGGTGGTGTTGAACTTCTGGGCGACCTGGTGCGGGCCTTGCCGCACGGAGATACCGCACTTGATCGAGGCCCAGGAAAAGTATGGCCCGCGCGGCGTCGTGTTCATTGGCGCAGCGGTTGAGGACAATGCCGATTCGGTGCGTGATTTTGGCAAGGCCTATGGCATCAACTATACCGTAGCAATGGCCGGCAAGGACCAGGGCATTGCCCTGTTGCGTGCCCTTGGCAATAAGATAGCAGGCCTGCCCTTCACCATCGTGCTTGACCGCCAGGGCAACATCGTTGCCGCCAAACGCGGAATCATGACGCCAGCGTTAATGCAGCAGATACTCGATCCTCTCCTATAAAAAAACACGCACCACAGAGGCACAGAGAAATGAGGTTCGCAGGGATGGGCGGCTTTATCGCCCAACTCGCAAAACAATGGGTCACCCCCCCCATTTCCCACTGAGTTAAAGAATGCGTTTGGGCCTTTTCTCTTGTTTCTCAACTCTGTGCCTCTGTGTCTCTGTGGTAAATGAATTGCTATTTTCAGGATAACTAAGGTGCGCCTTACACACTGCACTTTCGCTCCCTATCGCTTGCCGCTGCGCCAGCCTTGGGTCAGTGCGCGCGGTGGATTCGCCGTGCGTGAAGGCTGGTTGGTCAGGCTGGTGACTGACGCGGGACTGATCGGTTACGGCGATTGTGCTCCGCTGCCGCAAGCTGGCACGGAGAGCATGGACAGTGCTGTCGCTTGCCTGTCGGGTTGGGCTGCGGCTCTACCCGGCCTGCCTCTGGAAGTGGCGCTCGGCAGGATAACCGCTAGCGCAGCCGGAGCGCCAGCGGCCTGCTGCGGTCTTGAAACGGCTCTGCTCGACTTGCTGGCGCAGCGAGCCGGGCTTCCCCTGGCGCGCTGGCTCAACCCGCGTTCATCCGCCGCCGTCAAGGTGAATGCTGTGCTCGGTGGCCTGGATCGGCAGGTGACTGAGCGTGCCCTGGCCGCAGTAGCGGAAGGCTATTCAGTGCTCAAGCTGAAAGTGGGGCTGGCGGCAGGGCATGAGGAAATCCCCTTGCTGCATGATCTGGTGCGTTGCCTGCCGGCGGGCGTTTCCTTGCGGCTGGACGCGAACTGTGCGTGGAATGAGGCGGAGGCGGAAGATTTTCTCGGTGCATTGGCCGGTCTGCCGGTGGAATCGGTCGAGGACCCCTTGGCCAGCCCGGATAGGGCGGGGTGGTTGCGTTTGCAGGCTAAGGTTCCTTTCCCGCTGGCGGCGGATGAATCCTTGCGGATCATGGGCGCGGATGCGGCGTTCAATCAGCCGTCGGTGCGGCGTGTGGTGTTGAAGCCGATGGTGCTGGGCGGGCTGGTGTCTGCACTGGCACTGGCGCGCCAGGCGCGTGAGGCGGATGTGGAATGTGTGGTGACGACCACGGTTGACAGTGCTGTCGGGGTGACTGCAGCCCTGCACCTGGCCGCTGCAGTGGCGAACGATCTGGCGCATGGTTTGGCGACTTCGGCCTGGCTGTTGCGCGATGTTGGAGAGGCGCCGCTTGTGGCTGAAGGGGTTTTGCGGCTGGGGAGCGATCCTGGGCTGGGTTGTTGTCCGGTAACAGGAGAAAAAAATATTTTTTAGTTGATCTGGATCAGATATAGAAGATAGTGTTATATTGCACACATTCGGGATAATGCTATCCTGATTGATCGGAAAATGGGACATCCCGGCGTGGCTTGCCGGGATAGATGCAGAAAATTAAGATTTGCAACTTGATCTAAGTCAAAGATTAAAGATGTGCTATATATAAAACTATGTGTGTCAAATCGCACACCTTGGTTTTTGGTTGGCATGAGTTTAAGTTCTGGTTTTTCCTTTAATTGTTAAAAATTGGGAGGCGTTTATGAAGCTCTTCACTAAGCAAACAGCCACGCTGGCATTAGCGGCGGGGATGGGTTTTGCCGCAGTGTCCAGTGCCTGGTCGGCGGAATCGCTGCAGGACGTAATGAAGCGTCGCGGCTTGTCGCAGCAGGATTTGTTGGCCGCGTCCAAAACCTATGTTCCGACCGGCAAGCGCGATGACTTCATCGCCTTCAGTTCGGGTGGCCAGTCTGGCCAGGTGATCGTGTACGGCATTCCGTCCATGCGCATCCTGAAATACATCGGCGTGTTCACGCCGGAACCTTGGCAGGGTTACGGCTTCGACGAGAGCTCGAAAAAAGTGCTGGCCGGAGGCCGCATTGACGGCAAGGACATCACTTGGGGTGACACCCACCACCCGGCGCTTTCCGAAACCAATGGCAAGTACGACGGCCAGTTCCTGTTCATCAACGACAAGGCCAACCCCCGTCTGGCGGTGATCGACCTGCGCGACTTCGAAACCAAGCAGATCGTGGTCAACCCGATCTACAAGTCGGAGCACGGCGGCGCTTTCGTGACCCCGAACACCGATTACATCATCGAAGCGGCCCAGTACGCTACCCCGCTGGCGAACAAGAAGTTCGTTCCGCTCGAGCGCTTCAATGAAGAGTATCGCGGTGGTGTGACCTACTGGAAGTTCGACCGCAAGGAAGGCAAGATCGACGTGAAGAAATCCTTCTCGCTCGAATTGCCGCCATACAGCCAGGACTTGTCCGATGCCGGTAAAGGTCCGTCTGACGGCTGGTCTTTCACCAACTCCTTCTGTACCGAGCGTTATGTCGGCGGTATCGAGAAAGGCCGTCCTCCCTACGAGGCGGGCTGCTCGGCTAAAGACACCGACTACATGCATGTGATCAACTGGAAGCGGGCTGCCGAACTGGTTGCCCAGGGCAAGGCCAAGAAGATCAACGGCCATGACGTGCTCATGATGGACGTGTCCATCAAGGAAGGCGTCCTGTTCCTGATCCCGGAGCCGAAGAGCCCGCACGGTGTTGACGTAACGCCTGATGGCAAACTGATCACCGTGGCCGGCAAGCTGGATACTCACGTTTCGGTGTACAGCTTCGAGAAAATCCAGGCTGCGATCAAGGCCGGCAAGTTCGAAGGTAAAGATCCCTACGGTATTCCCGTGATCGCCATGCAGGACGCGTTGCACAAGCAGGTTCAGTTGGGCCTGGGTCCGTTGCACACCCAGTACGATGCCAAGAAGTGCGTGGCCTACACCTCGCTGTATGTGGATTCCCAAGTTGCCAAGTGGGACTACTGTGAAGGCAAGGTGCTGGACAAGATCTCGATTCACTACAACATCGGTCACTTGGTGGCTATGGAAGGTGACTCAATGGATCCGAAGGGCCGCTACCTGATCGCCTTGAACAAGCTGGCAATTGACCGCTTCAACCCGGTTGGCCCTCTGCACCCGCAGAACCACCAGTTGATCGACATCGCCAACGACAAGATGCAGCTGTTGTATGACATGCCTGTACCGCTGGGTGAGCCGCACTATGTCGTGGCGATCGATGCCAAGACCCTGAAGCCGGGTGTGCGTTACAAAGTGGGTACCGACAGTCGTACCGACAAGCCGCATCCAGGTTTTGTGAGGGCCGGCGAAGAGAAAACCGTGAAGAAGGGTAACAAGGTCGAGGTGTTCGGCACGCTGATCCGTTCCCACATCACGCCGGAAACGATCGAAGTGGAAGTGGGTGATGAAGTTACCATCAACCTGACCAACCTCGAGCGTGCCCAGGACGAGACCCACGGCTTCACGGTCAGCACCTACAACGTGCATGGCTCCATCGAGCCGGGCAAAACCATACAGGTGAAGTTCAAGGCGGATAAGGAAGGCGTGTATCCGTACTACTGCACCGAGTTCTGCTCCGCGCTGCACCTGGAAATGCAGGGCTACTTGCTGGTCAAGCCGAAGGGTTACAAGGAAGTCAAGGTGGCCGCAGCCAAGGCTGAATACACCAAGGCTGACTACGACAAGCAGGTGAAGAAGATTGCCGACACTCAGGCGGTGATCGACAGCGTGGTGGGCTACATCACCAGCGTCAACTACAAGGACTTCCCGGATGTGGTGGCACTGGTGGAAGATGCAACCGACCAGTTGAACCGCATGAAGGAAGCCAAGGCCAAGCATGAAGAAGCAGCCAAGAAGAGCGATTGGCAGAATGCTACCCTGTGGGCCGAGCAAGTCTGGCAGTATCAGGTAAAAGCGGCCGACATCGGTCTGCGTGCCAAGACCTACCTGGAGCAAAAAGGCGCCAAGAAAGTGGGTAAGTAAGCTGGCTTGACTGAGCTGTAGCATCCGAGGCGGGGGGCATGGAAATGCTCCCCGCTTTTTTGGCTGTAAATTATTAATACGAGATAAAGAGATATTGATGTCTTTATTATTGGTTGATCTGCGTCAATATAGTGGTTATAATTTTTGCGCTGTGAAACGGCGTTGTTATTTCGATTAGGAGTCTAAATATGAAACTTTTACCAGTTGTAGTTGCCACAATGTCCGCTGCTTTAATCTGTGGCTCTGCCTTTGCGGGCGATGGCGCGAAGTTGTACGTGGAAAAAACCTGTACCGCTTGCCACGGCAAGGACGGCAAGAAACCGTTGATGCCCGATTACCCGAAGATCGCCGGCCAGAACGTCAAGTACATTGAAAAACAGATGGCTGATATCAAGAGTGGTGCTCGTTCTAACGGCAACAGCGCGGCCATGAAAGGTGTCATGGTTATCGTGAGTGATGCAGAAATCAAGGATATCGCGGAGTACGTTTCCAAGATGAAACCCTGATTCAAGGTTATCGCCGGAGCAGAAATCGCCCCCTGGATTGATATAAATCAATGCGTTTTTTGCTGGTAATTTATATATTAAACTTATGTGCTGAGCAATTGCTCATAAGTCTTACCTGTTTTTGAATAGCGAAAGGAATGAGATGAAAAGAACTATAGTAATGGCGCTGTCCTTGGCCTTAGGTTCCACGATGGTTTTTGCCGGTCCTCCGGCAGTGCATAAAGGTGGTATTGAGGAAAAAGGCTATGTCTGGAATGCTCAGGAAGGCGAGAAGATCGAGGCCCTGAAGCTCAAGGGTAATGCAAAGGCTGGCAAGGAAGCTTATGAAGTCTGTGGCGCCTGTCACCTGCCCAGCGGTGCCGGTCGTCCCGATGGCACCTTCCCACAACTGGCCGGCCAGCATTCCACCGTGATCATCAAGCAGATCGCTGACATTCGCGAGGGTTTGCGTGACAATCCAACCATGTATCCGTTTGCCGTGACCCTGACCGACGCCCAGGAACTCGCTGACGTGTCCGCCTATATTCAGACCCTGTGTATTCCACGCGAACATGGCATGGGTTCGAAAGATCCCGCTATCCTGAAGCAAGGCGAAGAGCTGTACAAGAAAGAGTGCACCACTTGCCACGGCGTCAATGGCGAGGGCGACACCAAGAAGTATTATCCAGTCCTGGCTGGTCAGCACTACAAATACATGCTGCGTCAGGTCACCGAAATTCGTGATGGCAAGCGCCGTAACGCCAATCCGGACATGGTGAAAATCGTGAAGAAGTACAGCGACCGCGATCTGGATGCGGTGGTGACTTATATGTCTACCCTGTCCATGCCTGGCACCACGTGCCCTGAGAAAAAAGGCGCTGGCAAGAAGAAGTAATGGTTTAGCGGTTGTCGGTAGTTCAAGAAAAACTATAGAAAGCAGGGAGACCTGCTTTCTATAGCATAAGAATATAAGTTTTTCAGTATATTAAGAATATCCTTGCCAAGACATGTCAGGCGATGTCTCTGGGGGTGGCTTTACGCCTGATTGGGCATGCACCCAAATTCAACATGGTGAGTTAATACGATGAATGTCGGAAAAAATCAGAATTTACTTGTCAAAGGGCTAACGCTGGCCGCTTTGATACTCATGGTTGTGTCCTATTTTACCCCGATCTGGTGGGTATCCCTGACCGCCCCGAACTATCCCAAGGAAGCCTTCCCGGATGGCATCCGCATCCATTTCCACTTTGACGGCGTTTACAACGGCTGCAAGGCGCCGCCAAAAACCAGCCTGATGTACCAGGAAACCCTGCAGGCCGATCTGGGCGATGATCTCAGCCAACGCGACGAGGGCGCATCCGGAGAAAAACAGCAGGTGGGTCTCGATTGCGTGCATGAGATGAACACCATCAACCACTATGTGGGAATGTACCCGATCCTGACCGGTTCCCCGGTGGAACTCCGCTTGTCAAAATTCATCTTTGCTTTCCTCGCCGTGATGCTGCTGGGATTCATGGTGACCCAGCGCAAGCAGCAACTCATGATACTCGGTGCGGGTTTTGCAGCGGTGAGCGTATGGATGGTGGGTGATCAGATCGTCATGGGCAATCTGGACAAGTTTGCCGTGGTTTACCATGATGCAGCGGCCACTTTCTTCAATCAACCCGAGGTGCTGAGCCGCTGGGTAGCCAATCTGAAATTTGCTACCTATGCCTCGATCGGAGGACTGATTGTGGCCATGGTGATCATCATGCTGGGAGTCTGGAAAATCCGCCAGTTTTCGCTGCTGCTGGCCCTGGTCCCGGCCTTGCTTCCGATTTTCTTCGTACTGGATTACGCGGGCTGGCTGTGGTTCTTCGGACATAACCTGCATCCATGGGGGGCTTTCACCGTCAAACCTTTCATGCCTACCGTATTCGGCGAGGGTAAGGTGGCGCAGTTCAGTACCTACTCCTATCCTTATTACGGCTATGCACTGTTGCTACTGACCTCTGCCGCATTGTTCCCGGCTATTCTGATTCGCCGCAAAATGATGCGGGAAGAACAGGCTTGAAGGGATAAAATACGCAATTCCCTAGTCTAATAAGCTAGGGGATTTTTGCGGCCCTTTGAGGTATACCAAAATTAAAGTTGAGCTTGTGAATAACTGTTTGCGAACCGCTTGTGCGTGGATATTGCTGGTGCTCCCCTTTTCGGCCAGTGTTGCCGTTGAGCTTGGGAGCGGTGCCGACTTGAGCACTGCGCCCCGCGTGGACGTGGATAAGCCCGTGCAGCTGGTGCCGCTACACGAGCGCGACGCGCGCATCCACCGTTTGCCCTCGTTCCAGAAGCTGGTTGATGCCACCCCCGCAGGCGGTACGCTCAAACCCAAGCCCGGCCTCTATGCCGGGCCTGTTCTGGTGGATAAGCCCATCGTGATTGACGGCGGCGGCAAGGTCACCATCGACGGCGGCAACAAGAGCACGGTGTTCGTGCTGCAAGCCAACAGTTCCACACTGCGCGGCCTGCGCCTTACCGGCTCCGGTTCGTCACACGATGCTGACGATGCCTGCCTCAACGTGCGCGGCAACAACAACCTTATCGAGTCCCTGGTCATCGACGATTGTCTGTTCGGTATCGACCTCAAGCAAGCGAACAACAACGTTGTCCGCAGCAACAAGATCAAGTCCAAGCCTGTCGAACTGGGGGTGCGCGGAGACGCCATCCGGCTCTGGTACAGCATGAATAACCGGGTCGAATCTAACGACATTTCCGATTCGCGGGACACCGTGGTGTGGTATTCCAAAGGCAATGTGTTCTGGAAGAATAGGGCGGTCAGAAGCCGGTATTCCCTGCACTTCATGTTCGCCAGCCAGAATGTGGTGGATAACAACTACTACTATGACAATTCGGTGGGGATTTACCTGATGTACACCAATGACATGGTGGTGCGTAACAACGTAATCTCCCATTCCACCGGGTCGACCGGCATGGGCATCGGCTTCAAGGAGGCGAGCGGGGCGGTGATCGAGAACAACGAGATCATCTATTGCGGCACTGGCATCAGTTCGGACCTTTCCCCCTTTGAGCCGGATTCGACGATCCGCATCGAGGGTAACCGCATTGCCTATAATGGCGTAGGCGTGATGTTCAACAGCGACCGGGAAGGCAATTCCTTCAAAAGGAATGTTTTCGAGGGCAACCTGACCGATGTCGCGGTGGGCGGGGGCGGGTCGTCCAAGCGCAACGAGTGGCACGGCAATTATTGGGACGACTATCAGGGGTTCGACCGCAACAAGGACAGCATCGGCGATACGCC
>JAIOJM010000020.1 GCA_019911785.1 Sulfuricella sp.
CGGCAACTGCCAATTTCCCTGCCCGCATACGATTCCGCACGAGCTTCAGCTCGTAGCGGATCGGAGTCCTTTAGGGAAAACAGCCTAAACCGACCATGACTAAAATTTTCGACAGTGCGACGGACTGCAAGCTGCTGTACAACAGCCCGGTGCAAAACGAAAGCGCGCTCATCCTGCTGCGCTCGAAGCTGTCGGCGATCGCCCAGCGCCTCGGCCTTTCTGACCAGAAACGGGAGAACATGCTGCTGGTCGCCTCGGAACTGGTCAGCAACCAGGTCAAGCACGCCGGCGGGCGCGGCCTGATCCAGGTCTGGCAACAGCCCGGGCCAACTCTTGACATCCTCGCGCTGGATTTCGGCCCGGGCATCACCAACCTTTCCCAAGCCGAGGAAGACGGCTATTCCAGCGCAAACACGCTGGGCAAGGGGCTGGGCAGCATCCGCCGCCTCAGCGACGAATCGTTCGTCTATACCCAGCAGGACAATTCCGGAAAATCGAAAAAATGGAGCGGAACCGTCTTTTTGTCGCGCTTCCGCCCCGGCGGCAAAAAAACCGACCCCGGCCAAGCTGCGAGCGCCGCCGGAGGCTGCCCGGCCGCGCTGGAAATCGGCCTGTTCTCCCGCTCCCTGTCGGACGATCGCTACAACGGCGACCGGATCTATTTGCAGAAAACCGGCGACACCCTGCGCTGGCTGCATCTCGACGGCTTGGGCCATGGCGAGCAGGCCCAGGCGGCCACCGCCAATCTCGCCTCTCACCTCTCCCATTGCGACACACCCTCCGCGGTGCTGGCCGCGGTGGACCGCCAGCTCAAGGGCACGCGCGGCGCAGTCGCAATCATCGGCGAGCTCGGACTGACCGGCAGGGCGCTGAACATCCTCGGCGTCGGCGACATGCACGCCCACGTCATGGACAACGAGGAGATGCACAACCTGTCCTTCGCGCCCGGCGTGCTGGGCAAGGAGCACAAAAATCCGGCCCAGTTCCGTTTCGCCTTCGGCAAGCGCTGCCTGATGATCTCCGCCAGCGACGGCATCCGGCGGAATTGGGATGTTTCCAATTTTCCCGGCCTGTTCCACCAGCACCCCCAGTTGATCGCCTACACGCTGGGGAATATCATGGGCAGAATCTCGGACGATCAGTCGCTGTGCGTCGCCAGCATCGATTAACCCTAGAAAAAGCTTATAACCACGAATTTACACGAATGAAACACGAATGTTCACGAATAATCAAGTGATTAACATGGATAACCTAAGTCACCTGTTTGGTGCCAAAAGTTGGCGCCTCCAGGCGACACGATGATTGTCTCTAAACTATTCGTGTTTATTCGTGAACATTCGTGTCATTCGTGGTTAATCGCCATTAATAACAATCGTTAAAAACGAAAGGGAGAATCGTGGCACAACAGAAATTGAATACCGCCGGCGCTAAATTGAAGGAGCTGCTCAAGCTTCAGGTCGGCAGCATTTCGGAAACCATCGAAAGAGAAGGGCAGACCCTTTTCGGCGGCAGCAACAACCTGCTCGGCAACGACGAGATCAACGATTTCTGCCTCGAGTTCCTCCAGCTCCTGGTCGCCCTGCTCGAATCCAGGGATCCGCACGACGATGCCTCCCCGCAGTTCCATGCGCTGGAAATGTACTTCAACAACCTGTCGAAGCAGATCCTGGTGCGCGGCGGCCGGGTTGAGGATCTGGTGCGCTACATCCAGTTCATGCAGCGCACCCTGATCGAGGCGCTGGACAACGACAAGCAGTGCACGGTCGCGGACGCGCGCGCCATGCTGCTGTTCCTCTCCGGCCTCTTCAACGAGCTGATCCTGGCGGTATTCCAGGCCTATCTCGACGAAAAGGAACGCACCGTCAACGCCCAGGAAGCGGAACTGCGCGAGACCGCCACCCCGATCACCGAAATCTGGGACGGCGTGCTCACCCTGCCGATCATCGGCACCCTCGATTCCAGCCGCACCATGCTGGTGATGGAGGCGCTGCTCAACCGCATCGCCAAGGATCACGCCAATGCCGTGGTGATAGACCTGACCGGGGTGAAGAACATCGACTCGCAGGTTTCCCACCACCTGATCCAGATGGTACGGGCAGTCCAGCTGATGGGCTCCGATGCGATCATCACCGGCATCCGTCCGGAAATCGCCCGCGCCCTGATCAGCCTGAACATCGACATGAGCAACGTCACCACCCGCGCCAGCCTGTCCGACGGGCTGAAGGAAGCATTCCGCCGCATGGGCATCCAGGTCAGCCACAAAGCTGCCTGATGTCCATCCCTGGTCTGAACCTGACCCGGATCGGCTGCGGCGACTTCCTGCTGGAACCGTCGCGTAGCCTGAACATCCGCGATCAGGACCGGCTCCTCGAAGGCATCGCCGCGCGCCTGCAGCAGGCTCGGGCATCGCGCCTGTATTACGACCTCTCCGGGCAGGCGTTGATCGACCCGGTTTACTATGCCTGGCTCGATGCACTGGCGCGCACCATCCAGGCCATCAACGTCAAGATGGTCTGCGTCCACATGCAGCCCACCGCCGCCTTCGCCCTGGCGCAATTCATGCGCGAGAAGCCGGCATTCGAAACCGCCCTCGATATTTCCGGCTGGCAAAAAACGGGGCAATAATGGATCTGACACAGCTTTTCAAATTCATGGCGGGCAAGCAGGCCTCCGACATGTACATTTCCGCCGGGGCGCCGGTGCTGATGAAGATCGAGGGCGAAACCCTGCCCCTCAACAGCCAAGCCCTGGATGCGGAAACCGTCAAGAAAATCGCCTATTCACTGATGTCCCAGGAGGAAATCAAGGCGTTCGAAGCCGAGCACGAGATGAACTTCGGCTTCCTGGTGGAAAACACCGGCAAGTTCCGCATCAATGTCTTCCGGAGCCGCGGCGAAGTCGCCCTGGTGGCGCGCTACGTCCGCAACCAGATTCCCTCGATCGAATCGCTCGGCCTGCCGCCGATCCTGAAAGAGCTGATGATGGAAAAGCGCGGCCTGATCCTGGTGGTGGGCCAGACTGGCTCGGGCAAAACCACCACCCTGGCGTCGATGATCGATTACCGCAACGCCCGCAAGAGCGGGCACATCCTCTTGATCGAGGACCCCATCGAGTACCTGCATGCTTACAAGAAATCCATCGTCAGCCAGCGCGAGGTGGGACTCGACACCCACTCCTACGCCACGGCCCTGCACAACGCAGTGCGCGAGGCGCCGGACGTGCTGATGATCGGTGAAATCCGTGACCGCGACACCATGCAGCAGGCGATGATCTACGCCGAAACCGGGCACCTGATGCTGTCCACTCTGCACGCCAACAACAGCTATCACGCCCTGAACCGCATCATCAACCTGTTCCCCCACGAGGCGCGCAACCACCTGCTGCACGACCTCTCGATCAGCCTGAAGGCGGTCATTTCCCAGCGGCTGGTGCGCGGGGTGAACGGCAAGCGCGTGGCAGCAGTTGAAATCCTGGTGAACTCGTCTTATGTCGCCGAGCTGATCAAGAGCGGGGAAACCAACAAAATCAAGGAGGCGATGGAGCAAAGCCTCATGCCGGGATCGCAAACTTTCGAACAGGCGCTGTTCGCCCTCTACCAGGAGGGCAAAATCAGCCTCGACGAGGCGCTCGCCAATGCCGACTCCCGCACCAACCTGTCCTGGCTGATCGACAACGACAGGCGCGACACGGCGGAATCCGTGGTTGCCGCAAGCTCGCCGCTCGACGCGGACACGGTGTCCAACTTCGGCGACTTCAAGCTCAACGCCGACAAGTAGGAGGGCCGCCCCGGCCCGAACCAAGCGATTATTCGCGCCCAAATCCCATCCCCATCCTAACCTTCCCCTTGAAGGCATCGGTATCTACACAAGTCACAAAATAGGTTAATAATAGATGGTATGCGACTGAATATTTGGGGCTTGAACCCCGTCTTAAGCGGCGTTATGAGCGACTGGTGATGGCGCACAGCAACGTGGTCAGCGAATTGGCAGCGGGTATGAAGGCGTTGCCAGACGTAGGCAAATCCTTTGCGCACACACAAGCACTGTGGCGGTTTCTTGCCAACGAGCAAGTTAGCGCGGAGGCCTTGTCCGGGCCGCTCTTGGCGATGGCGCGAGCGGAGGTGCCGGAACACTGTGACCGTTACGCGCTGGCGGTTCATGATTGGTCGCGACTGAATTATGGCGGACACAGCAGCAAGAAAGACCGATTGCAAATGACGCACAAAACCGACATTGGTTATGAATTGCAAAGCAGCCTGCTGGTTTCTGATCGCGATGGCGCTCCCTTGGTCGCGCCGGCACAAAATCTGGTCACCGCTGATGGGGTATTGTCGTCGAAGGGAGGGGCCATTACCCCATCCCGGCCCCATCTGGACGAGTTGAGCGAACGCATGAAGTGGCTTGAGGAACAGGACTTCGGCAAGCCGCTTGTGCATATCGTTGACCGCGAAGCCGACTCGGTAGCCCATCTGCGCCGCTGGAGCGAAGCCGGGTCGGCTTGGCTGGTGCGCGTCAAGGAAGGCTCGCGAGTGCGCTTTGGAGATAAAGAGATTCGTCTTGGCGAAGTAGGCAATGAATTGACCTATGCACCGGTACGCGAGGTCGAATGCCAGGGCAAGCTTGCTACCCAGTGGCTGGCAAGCACACGGGTGGTGCTGGTGCGTAAAGCCCGGCCCACGCGCACTGACACAAGTGGCAAGAGGATTACCCCGCAAGCTGGCGCACTCTTGCCGGTTCGGCTGGTGATCAGCCGCATTTGTGACGATAACGGGCAGGTGTTGGCACAGTGGTACTTGCTGGCCGATGTGCCGGACGATGTTCCTGCACAAACGCTGGCCTTGTGGTACTACTACCGTTGGCGTATCGAATCGTATTTTAAATTGCTCAAACAAGCGGGGCACCAACTGGAAAGTTGGGAGCAGGAAACTGGGGGTGCGGTCTTCAAACGCCTGTTGATTGTGGCCCAGGCTTGCGCCTTGGCATGGCGGATAATGCGCGCCGAAGGGGATTTCGCGGAGCAGACGAAAACCTTCCTGGTGCGACTGTCCGGGCGACAAATAAAACGAAAACGACCCGTCACCCCTTCCGCCTTGCTGGACGGGCTTTTTAAGCTCTTCATGATGATTGAGACGCTTGAACATTACACGCTTGATGAGCTAAAACAGTTCGCCGAATTCGCACTCTTCCAACAGGATTCGTCATGTGCGCAAGTTGTGTAGATACCGATGCCTTGAAGGGGAAGGAACGATCGCCCTCTCTCCCTGTGGGAGAGAGAGTTGGAGAGAGGTTCGCGGCGCTCCTACAACTGCGCGAAACGCCGGTACTGGATCGCCTCGGCAATGTGCCCGCTGCCGACCCCCTCGCTGCCGGCAAGATCGGCGATGGTCCGCGCCACCTTGAGCACGCGGTGATAGGCACGGGCCGAGAGATTCAAACGCGCAATCGCCTGCTTCAGCAACCCTTCCCCGGCCGCATCGGGCCGGCAGAACTGGTCGATCTCCGGCGTGGTCAGCAGGGCATTGGCTTTCCCCTGCCGCGCCAGTTGCCTGCCATAGGCGGCTTCCACGCGAGGCTGAATGGCCGCGCTGGACTCGCCCGCGCCGTGGCGGGTCAGATCGCTCTCGGGCAAGGCGGGTACCTCGATCTGCAAGTCGATGCGGTCGAGCAGCGGGCCGGAGATTTTTCCCCGGTAGCGGGCCACCTGGTCCGGGGTGCAGCGGCATTTCCCGTTCGCGTGGCCGAGATAGCCGCAGGGGCAGGGATTCATCGCCGCCACCAGCTGAAAGCGCGCCGGGAAATCAGCCTGGCGGGCGGCGCGGGAAATGGTGATACGTCCCGATTCGAGCGGCTCGCGCAGCGCCTCCAGCACGGAGCGCGCAAACTCCGGCAGTTCGTCGAGGAACAGCACCCCGTGGTGCGCCAGGGAAATCTCGCCGGGGCGCGGGTTGCCGCCGCCTCCCACCAGCGCCGGAGCGGAAGCGGAATGATGCGGCGAGCGAAAGGCGCGCTGCTTCCAGCACTCGATTTTGAACCCGCCGTTGAGCGATTGTATCGCCGCGGATTCCAGCGCCTGGGTCTCGGTCATGGCCGGCAGAATGCCGGGCAGCCGCGCCGCCAGCATGGTCTTGCCGGTGCCTGGCGGCCCCGCCATCAAAATGCTGTGGGCGCCTGCCGCCGCAATCTCGAGGGCGCGCTTGGCATGGGCCTGCCCCTTCACCTCGCTGAAATCGGGATAGCTCCGCTGACTTGCCGCGGGGGCTTCCTGCCACCGGGCAAGCAACTGCCGGCCGGTCAGGTGGGCACAGACTTCGAGCAGCGAACGGGCCGGATAAATTTTCGCCTCTTCCACCAAAGCGGCTTCGGCGGCATTCTCGGCGGGGAGAATGAAGGCGCGCCCGTCCTGGCTGGCTTTGCAGGTCATCGCCAACGCCCCGCGTATCGGGCGCAGCGCGCCCGTCAGGGCCAGCTCGCCGGCAAACTCGTACAGCGCCAGATCATTCGAGGGAATCTGCCCCGATGCGGCCAGGATGCCGAGCGCAATCGGCAGGTCGAAACGGCCGCTTTCCTTGGGCAAGTCGGCGGGCGCCAGATTGACGGTGATACGGCGGGCGGGAAACTCGAACTGGGCATTGAGCAGGGCGGAGCGCACCCGATCCTTGCTCTCCTTTACCTCGATCTCGGGCAGTCCGACCAGGTTGAAACTGGGCAACCCGTTGGACAGATGCACCTCGACCGTCACCAGCGGCGCCTCCATGCCGGCCAATGCCCGGCTGTAGAGAACGGCCAGTGCCATCCGCGTCAGCGGGGAAGCATGAAAGACGAAGCGGGAGCGGGCCTCACAGCGCCAGGTTCCCCGAGTCCTCGCCGGCCTCGCCGCCGTGCCGGGCTTCGAGCGCGGCGACCTTGGCTTCCAGCGCCTCCAGCTTTTCTCGGGTCTTGAGCAGCACCGCCTGCTGCACGTCGAATTCCTCGCGCGTCACCAGGTCCAGCTTTGAAAACACGCCTTGCAGCACGGCACGCAGGTTCTTTTCCAGATCCTTGGCCGGACTATCGGCCAGCGCCTGGCCCAGCTTGCCGCTGATTTCTTCAAACATCTTTTGGCCCAACATCATGAATTGCCCCTCAAATATCAATTTATTCTGACTGCTCCGGTCATGGTCGGCGTGTCCGCTCCTTCACCCTGGCAGGGAGAATGGACTGAACCGCTGGTTTACCAAAGTTGGGGTTCATGCTACCAGTTTTTCGCCATGCTGAGTGCTGATCCAGTTATCCATATTGCCTGCCGTGGGCGCATCGTTCACCGGGGTCACCGTCAGCGTCACCGTGGCGAGGTTGGAATCGACCCGGCCATCGGAGAGTTTGTAGGTGAACGTGTCCCGGCCGTTCCAGTCCTTCTCCGGGGTGAAGCTGAAGCTGGCTTGTCCTGAGCCTGTCGAAGGGGCGTTGACCACGACCCGGCCATGGGCCGGGCCGCTGACGACAACCGGAGCAAAACCCGGCTGGTGGGCGTTGAGGTCGTTGGTCAGGGCATCGATGACGGTGGGGGTGTCTTCGGCGAGGGTGGCGCTGTCGTCGGTGGTTTGCGGCACGCCCAGGCGCAGGTCGCGCACGGTGATTTGGCTGTTGCTGGCCTCTGCGCCTAGCCCGAAACCGATGAGGTCGAAGGCGAGGTTGACGGTGGCGCCGGCGGCAATGCCGGCGAGGTCGACGAGGTAGGTATGGCTGCCGTCGGGGTTGTCGATGCGGGTGATGCCGGAGGCTTTGTGCTCGGCGCCGTTGGCCTGGAGGTTGAGGATGGCGTCGTTGTGGGTGAGGCCGGTGGTGCCCATCAGGGAGAGACCGGTGTTGGCGTCTAGCAGGGCCACTTCAAAGGCATCATCTGGGCCGGTCTGGTCGCCCAGCGCGGTGTTGGCGAGGGTGAAGGAGAGGAAGCGGTCGTGTTCGCCGAGGACGAAGACCTGGTTGAGGCGGGTCTGGCTGCTGGCGGTTTCGGTAAGGGTGGCAGCGCCGCTCTCGAAGGCGACGGCGCCTTCGGTGGTCCAGTCGGTACCGTTGTCGAAGTCCGGGTTCCGCAGCTTGGGATTGGCGGCGACTTCGAATTGCGGGGCGGGTGCGGGGATTTGCGCGCTGTCGAACATGGGCGACCAGCTGCCGTAGTCGGTGCGGCGCAGGCGGCCTAGCAGGAGGGCGCTGAGGGTGGTGCCGATGGGCAGGCTGGGGGATTGCGGGGTGCCGGGCACGCCCTCCAGCCCAGCTTTGAGCTCACCGGCAAGTTGGGCCATGAGGGTGAGTTCTTCGGAGGATGGCAGGCGGCGCACGCCGGGTTGAAGGGTGGCGGCCATGAAGTCGCCGCTGTCGGCGCTGTGCTCGATGCCGAGGGCGTGGCCGTATTCGTGGAGGAGGACACTCAACAGATCCATTTTACCGACGGCTTCGGAGTCGGCGCGGGCAATCCATTCGTTGGGGTTGGAGGTGGGGAGGAATTCTTCGTTTGTGCCTGGGGTTTGGTCAATGAACCAGTTGTAGCCGGCGGCGTTGTCGTCGAGGGTGATATTCGTCCCCATACTTTGACCAATGGCACCGGAGGGAAGATCGGCGATACTTAGGGTGACACCCGATGTGTCGGTAGCGAGGCCGCCCACGAAACCTTCGCCCAGTATTGAAGCCAACGCGGCGGCGACCATTACCGAAGTGTTATCGCCGGTGAGGGATGGCAGGTAGTCAACGGCGGTGAGAGTGCTATTGCCGTTCGCATCGAGGGTGGAGGAGATTTTCCAGTAATAGGGGCTCGGGCAAAGTCTTTTATAGGTCTCATTACCGATGCCTTGATTGAGTACTTGGATGAAATAAACCACCTTGACTCTGTAACTACCGTTCTCCACCAGGAACGTAACGCTGTCCTTACCGAAATAGCCTGGTTCTGGATAGTAAATGTCATTATCAACCAGCTTGCCGTGCTTGGGTTGTTGCAACACGCTGACCGTCGCAGTGTCGAAGTTAGTACGGACATCCTTAAATTTCTCGAGGTAAGTTTCAGCATGACTCCACGCTGAAAGATGATATTCCGCCGATTCAGGTAAAACGACCGGGCTTGGTATCAACTGACAGACACCCATAGTGCCATCCAAATTTAATGCACCTTGCTTCACAGGTGCTGCCTGAGCAATCATTACCGGTGCGTATTGTGGCGGCACATTGGGCGTATCGAGAATAAACATGCTTACGTCTCCTTGCGTGAAATTCAGCTCCGGCCACATTTCGATCAACAGCGCCTGAGCGGCGACTTGCAGATCAGCAGTGTTTTCTGCCGTGGTCTGCCCAAGGGCAGCGTTGTCCGTCAGCAGGTTTTGCGGGGCCGGAATAATGGATTGCAATTCCGGTGCCCGCAACATGATGTGGGTGCCTGAATCCGGGGTCAGTTCTAACATTCCAACACCCCGCGCTGGTTTTCCTCGAATTTTCGCACTGCCCGGCTCACCGTCATGTAGTGCACCCTGAAATATCGTCCGATCTCTGCCATCGTATAAGCGCCTGACAGGTAGGCTTGAGCCATTGCCTCGTCCTTGTTCGCGTGGCGTTCCCGGTACTCATCCAGCGTCAAGGCAATAGATCTTCGATGGGCTTTAGATACTTCTCGCAGCGCTTCGGAATCTTTGGTTTGCCGGTGGCGTTCCGCAAAGGCGTCATCGCCCAGCAACAGTTGGTGACGGGTTTTTTCCAGGGGGCTGGGCAAGCCCTTGCCGGCCATTACGAATTGGCGATAGCCCGTGATGGCCTCGCTACGCTGCGACCCGAACTGACTGAGCAGCCATTCCGTATCCAGCCAGGGTGGGGGTGTTTCCTGTTCCAGGAAGAAGGGGTAACTGCTCCAGCGCCAATCCTCAAGCGACTTCACCATGTTGGCGCGCAGGGGATTCAACACTACATAGCGCGTCAATTCCAGGAGATAGGTTTCCTTCTGCACCAATATGGCCTTGTAGCGCCCCTGAAACAGATGGCCTGCCAGGCCATGGCTCCGGTTGAAGCGTTGAGTATACAACCCGTTCAGTTGCCGCATGCCGCCAGAGAGGTTGCCGTCCGCCGTTTCCAGCAACAGGTGATAGTGGTTGGTCATCTGGCAATAGGCATGAACCACCCAGTTAAACCGGGAACAAACTGTGCCCAATACCTCCAGCCATTCCTTGCGGTCGTCATCGCAAAGGAAGATTTCTTCCTGATGATCGCCTCGGGAGGTGACGTGGTAAAGCGCACCGGCAAATTCAAGTCTGAGTGGTCTGGCCATCAGCAGAGTGTAACAGAAAATGTTTGAATGTTAGAACTGACCCCTAACAATTTCATTAGAACTGACCCCTAACAATTTCAAACACCTTTTGGCCCAACATCATGAATCACCCCTTTTATACAAGATTGGATTTTTTCAGTGTACCAAAATGAGACTGCCCGGACACGCGCACTTTTTTGGTGCGCCTAATCGACAGGCTGACTCAAATCGGTGCCAAGCCTGCCTGTCTAACCCACAAAAAAACACTATCATATTGAATATACAAGTAATAATGATTCTGGCACGGCAAATGCTAAGTGTATGGCGAGGCTTATCTCATTTCAATCGAAAGGAAAGATTATGCGTAAAATTTCGCAAGCACTGATCCTTGCAGGTGTTGTTACTCTGCCCGCCCTTTTGTCCGTTCCGTCTGCCAGCGCGGCAGATGTGGCGGCTGCCGCATCCCCCCACACTTTTACGGGCAACGTCACCCTGGCATCCGAATACCTCTATCGCGGCATCGCTCAAACCCGCGGCAAACCGGCCATTCAGGGCGGTTTTGACTACGCCCACGCCAGCGGCTTCTATGCAGGTGTCTGGGGTTCCAGCATCTCCTGGATTAACGATGGTGTGGCCGGGGCAAGCGCCAACGTGGAGATCGACGTTTATGGCGGCTACAAAGGCAGCATCGGCGACGACCTGGGCTACGACGTGGGTGTGCTGACCTACAATTACCCCGGTAGCGGAAAAACGTTGAATGGCACCATTCTCGACCAGGATACCACCGAGATTTACGCAGCCCTGTCCTGGAAATGGCTGACCCTCAAGTATTCGCATTCCACCACGGCACTCTTCGGCTGGGCCAAGACTGGCACGACCCTCGACAAAACGACGGGCAGCGGCTATCTCGAGCTCAACGCCGCTTACGATCTCGGTGATGGCTGGGGCATCAATGGCCACGCCGGCCACCAGAAGGTCAATGGCTATGCCGATGCCTCCTACAGCGACTACAAGGTGGGCATGACCAAGGACCTGGGCTTCGGCACCGTTGGCCTGGCTTATTCAACGACCAATGCCAAGGATAGCTGCGGTGCGATCGTTGCCGCTGCCGGCACTGATGCGACGAACCCATACTGCTATTCCAAACAGGCCGGTCCGCTTGATACCTACGAAGCCGGCAAGGGCCGCGTACTGCTGACCTTCGGCAAAACCTTCTGATCCACGCACGCTAGGAGCTGACATGAAACTAGTAACCGCCATCATCAAGCCGTTCAAGCTCGACGAAGTGCGCGAGGCGCTTTCCGCCATCGGCGTACAAGGTATCACCGTCACCGAGGTAAAAGGATTCGGACGGCAAAAAGGCCACACCGAACTGTATCGCGGCGCCGAATACGTCGTTGATTTTTTGCCGAAAGTCAAAATCGAGGCAGCGATCAAGGAAGACATGGTCGACCAGGTGATCGAGGCCATCGAAAAATCCGCCAAGACCGGCAAAATCGGTGACGGCAAGGTTTTCGTCTTCAATCTGGAACAGGTCGTCCGCATCCGCACCGGTGAATCCGGTCCGGATGCTCTTTAGACAAGGGAGAAACATGATGAAAAGATTGTTGAGTATGCTCGCCTTGCTGGGAATGCTAGGGTTCTCCGGCCTGACCCTGGCCGAGGAAGCAGCTGCACCGGCAGACGCCAAGCCGGCGGCAACCGCACCCGAAGCAGTAGCTCCTGCAACGGCTGTCGTTCCGGCGGAAGAGCCTGCCGCGGCACCGACTCCGGTAGCGAAAAAACTGGACAGCGGCAACACCGCCTGGATGCTGACCTCCACCGCGCTGGTGCTGTTCATGACCATCCCCGGCCTGGCGCTGTTCTATGGCGGCATGGTGCGCAAGAAGAACGTGCTCGCCACGCTGATGCAAAGCTTCTCGATCACCGCGCTGATCACGGTAATCTGGATGATCGCGGGCTACAGCCTGGCGCTCCGTCCGGGCGGGCCCTGGGTTGGCGGACTGGACAGGCTGTTCCTGGGCGGCATGGGAGTGAACGAGATGGCCGGCACCGACGGCCAGAACATCCCCGAGTCGGTGTTCATGATGTTCCAGATGACTTTCGCCATCATCACCCCGGCGTTGATCGCCGGTGCCTTTGCCGACCGCATGAAGTTCTCGGCGATGCTGTGGTTCATGGCCATCTGGTCGCTGGCGGTGTACGCACCGATTGCGCACTGGGTATGGGAACCGGGCGGCTGGCTGTTCACCGCAGGCATGCTCGACTACGCCGGCGGCACCGTGGTGCACATCAACGCCGGTATCGCCGGCTTGGTGGCAGCGATCGTCCTCGGCAAGCGCCTGGGCTACGGCCGTGAACCGATGGCGCCGCACAACCTGGTGCTGACCATCGTCGGTGCCGCCATGCTGTGGGTAGGCTGGTTCGGCTTCAATGCCGGCGCCGCGGTGGCTGCCGACGGCCGTGCCGGCATGGCCATGGCGGTGACCCAGATCGGCGCAGCCGCTGCCGCGCTGTCCTGGATGTTAGCGGAGTGGGTCGGCAAGGGCAAACCCAGCGTGCTGGGCATCGCTTCCGGCGCAGTCGCCGGCCTGGTCGCCATCACCCCCGCGTCCGGCTTCGTCGGTCCGATGGGTGCGCTGATCATCGGCCTGGTCGCTGGTGTGACCTGCTTCTGGGGCGCAACCAGCCTGAAGAAAATGCTCGGCTACGACGACTCGCTCGATGCCTTCGGCGTGCACGGCGTAGGCGGCATCGTCGGCGCAATCCTTACCGGCGTGTTCGCCGTCAAGGAAATCGGCGGCACCGCCGGCCTGCTGGAAGGCAACGGCGGCCAGGTCGTCACCCAGTTGATGGGCGTCGGCGCCACGGTGGTCTACGGCCTGGTGATGACCTTCATCATCCTCAAGGTGATCGACGTCGCCATCGGCCTGCGCGTCTCCGAAGAGGAAGAGCGCGAAGGCCTGGACGTTGCCCTGCACGGTGAGCACGTCGAATAACAATCTTTCCCTGTAATTTAGACTCGGGGCGCCATGTGCGCCCCGTTTTTATGGTGAGATACTCAAGGTCAAAATTGGGCGATATTTCGAAGTGGGGTACACTATAAAAGCATTGAGTAAGTGTCGTTCGGCAGTAAAAAATCTGAGGGAACCCCGCATTGAATAAGTTGTTTTCGTGAGCGGCCACCCGGTCGTGACCTGGACCGAAGCCGGCGCGACCCGCTCCGCCCTGTGGCGCTCGGAGAGTGGGGCACCGCCCCCCGCGCGCGTGGTCGTCGCCGATGACCGCATGACGGCCGACGCCGCCTATCGCCTGGCCCGTGATGGCACCGCGCTGCTGTGGCGCGGCGACTTCCAGAATGCGCGCCAGCTCCTGCAGGCGCTGGCGCGGCGCGCCGACCGCAAGCCCCTCAAGCCCTCCGCGACGCCTGCCGAGGCATTCCATCTGCATCGCATGACCCAGGCCCAGCGCGCGCGAACGCTGGGGATGCTGCTGCTGCCGCTGGATGACGACTATGGCATTCCCCTGCGCCGTGCGCCCGACGTGCGGCAAGCCTGCGCGGAGGCTTACGGCCCCGGAGGGCTCCCCTCCGTGATCTCGCTGCGCGAGCTGCTGGGCCTGATCGGCGCCCACGAGTGGCGCAAAAAGGGCGTTGAAATCCCTGCGCTCGGAGACCGCATTTACCCGCACTATGGCGTGTTCTCCCCGGTCCGCGGCGAGTATGTGGAGCTGGTGGCCGAGGCGCCGCTGCCCTCGCGGGAGCTGGCCTTCGACGTCGGCACCGGCACCGGCGTGCTGGCTGCGGTGCTTGCCCGCCGGGGCGTCGCGCGTGTCGTGGCCACCGACCAGGACC
>JAIOJM010000227.1 GCA_019911785.1 Sulfuricella sp.
AGAGAAAGCTGCCCCTGAGCGGCACATCGAACACCCATACTCCCATCGCCACCGAGAACAGCACGTCCAGCACGCCAATCACGAAATACGGCGCCATCTTGCCGAGGAACAGCTCGATCGGCTGCACCGGCGTGGCGATCAGCTGTTCCATGGTGCCGCTCTCCCACTCGCGCGAGACGGTGAGCGAGGTGAGCAAGGCGGTGATCACCGTCATGATCACCGCGATCAGGCCGGGGATGATGAACCAGCGGCTTTTCAGCTCGGGGTTGTACCAGACCCGCAGGCGGTTATCCACGGCGAGCTCGATCTTCGTTCCCAGCTGTGCCGTGCTGAAGCGGTTGGTGATGGCCTCGGCGTAGCCCAGGGCGATGGTTGCGGTGTTGGCGTCCGAGCCGTCGGCGAGCAGCTGCACTTTTGTGGTGCGGCCCTGCTCCAGGTCGCGCGCGAAGTGCCGCGGGATCACCAGCGCCAGGTGCGCCTTGCCCTGGTCGAGCAGCGCGCGGGCATCAGTATAGCTGTCCACCGAGGCCACCACGGAGAAATAGCTGGAGGCCGGGAAGCCTTCCAGGTAATTGCGGCTGGCGGCGCTCTTGTCCTGGTCGTAGACAGCCAGATTCAGGGTCTTTATATCCATGGTGATGGCATAGCCGAACAGGATCAGCAGGATCAGCGGCATCAGGAACGCCATCGCCAGGGAGCGCGGGTCGCGGACGATATGGATGAACTCCTTCTTCACCAGCGCCCACAGACGTATCCGGGAGAAACCGGGCTTTTTCATGTTTTCTCTCCTTGCGCGCGCTGCCGGTCATCGAGTTCGATCAGGGAGACGAACACGTCCTCCAGCGAGGGGGTGACCTGCTTGATGGCCTGCACGGCGAAGCCTTGCTGTGCGAGGAATTCGCTCAACGCCGCGGTAGCCTTGGCCGCGTTGCCGACCACGGCGTGCAGGGCATCGCCGAACAGGGCGGCTTCCTGCACCAGCCCGGATTCTTCCAGCCGTTCCAGCGCCTCGAACGGGCGTTCGATGCGGATCTCCAGGATGTCCTCGGGAATGAGGGTCTTGACCTCGGCGGGCTTGCCGCGGGCGATCATCCTGCCGCGGTAGATCAGCGCCAGTTCGTCGCAGTATTCGGCCTCCTCCATGTAGTGGGTGGTGACGAACACCGTGGTACCACGGTGCGACATCTGCGCGATCAAATCCCAGAACTGGCGCCGCGACAGCGGGTCCACCCCCGAGGTGGGTTCGTCGAGGAACAGGATCGGCGGCTCGTGCAGCACCGCGCAGCCCAGCGCCAGGCGCTGTTTCCAGCCGCCGGCCAGCGAGCCGGTCAGATTGTGCCGCTTGTCGGTCAGCCCCGCCATCTCCAGCACCCAGTCCTTGCGCGCCTTGCGTTTATCCCTGGGCACGTTGTAGATGCCGGTGTAAAAGTCGATGTTCTCCTCCACGCTGAGGTCGTCGTAGAGGGAGAATTTCTGAGACATGTAGCCGATGTGGCGCTTGATGGTTTCGGACTCGGTCATGACGTCGAAGCCTGCCACCCGACCCGCGCCGGAACTGGGCAAAAGCAGGCCGCACAACATGCGGATGGTGGTGGACTTGCCCGCGCCGTTAGGCCCGAGAAAGCCGAACACCTGGCCTTTTTCCACGGTGAGCGAGATGCGGTCGACGGCGACGAAATCGCCGAACACCCGGGTCAGGTCGCTCACTTCAACGGCGTATTCCGTGCTCATGCTGCCGTTTCCTGGGTAACCTGGTAAATGAACACGTCCTCCAGCGTCGGCGTGATCGCCTTTTCCGCCAGCACGGCGATGCCGGCCTGTTGCAGGATAGCCCTGGCCTGTTCCGCTTCCGCCTCGTCGCCGGCGTAAAGATGCAATTTGCCACCGAACAGGCTGATGCGGTTCCAGCCCAGTTGTCCGGCAAGCGCCTCCCGTGCGACGCGAGGTTGCACGGTTTCCAGTTCCAGCAGCAGGCCGGGGATGCCTTCCTTGAGCTTCTGCGGCGTGTCGCACTGGATCAGCCGACCGCGGTGCATCAGGCCGACACGGGTGCAGCGCTCCGCTTCGTCAAGGTAGGCGGTGGAGACGAAGATCGTCACCCCTTCCTTGAGCATGGCGTAGAGAATGCGCCAGAAATCGCGCCGCGATACCGGATCGACGCCATTGGTGGGTTCGTCGAGGAACAGGATTTCCGGCTTGTGGATCAGGGCGCAGGCCAGGCCGAGTTTCTGTTTCATGCCACCCGAAAGGTCTCGCGCCAGACGTTTTCTGAACGGGGTCAGGTTGGAGAAGCCAAGCAGCCGCTCTTCCAGCGGCTCACGCTCGCGCCGCGGCACTTCGTAGAGGTCGGCGTAGAAGCGCAGATTCTCCTCCACCGAGAGGTCGCCGTACAGGCCGAAGCGCTGCGACATGTAGCTGATGCGGGACTTGATCGCCTCTTCGCCGCCCCGGATGGAAAATCCCGCCACGCTGGCCGTGCCCTCGCTGGCAGCGAGAATGCCGGTCAGCAGGCGCATGGACGTGGTCTTGCCGGCGCCATCCGGCCCCACCAGACCGAAGATTTCGCCGCGCCTCACTTCCAGATCGAGCCCGCGCACTGCCCACATTTCACCGAAAGCGCGCCCGAGGCCGCTGGCCTGAATGGCGGTTTGGTTCATTTTGCTATCTGCGGGGAAATCGTCACATCGGCCGGCATGCCGGGCTTGAGCGTGCCGTCGCGGTTGTCCAGGGTCACGTTCACGGCGAATACCAGCTTCACCCTCTCTTCTTGGGTCTGCACGTTCTTGGGGGTGAACTCCGCCTGGGACGAGACATAGCTCACGCGGCCATCGAATTCCCGGTTAGGGAAGGTGTCGACCTTGATCTTGGCGGCGGCGCCCAAACGCACCTTGCCGATCTGGTTTTCCGGGATGTAGACCCGTACCCAGGGCCTGGAAATATCGGTGACAGTCACCACCGGACGACCCGCGCCCAGGGTCTCTCCTACCTCCGCATGGGTGCGGGTAACCACGCCATCCACCGGGCTTTTGACCTGCAAATCCTCCCAGGCGGAGCGGGCGGCCTCGACAGCGGCCTGCGCTTCGTCGAGTTGCGCCCGTGCGACGTTGATGGTCTCGGGACGATAGCCGCTTTGCAGCAGCTTGAGCCGTTCCTGCGCAGCACTTAGCTGCTGGGCCGAGACGGCGGCGGCGGTGCGGTCCTTGTCGTGCCGCTGCCGGCTGGTGGCGCCGCCGAGGAAGAGTGCTTCGGAACGCCTGGCCTCCTCTTCCAGATTGGCCTGGTTGGCGCGAGCCTGTTCGACTTGGGCGCGGGCCTCGGCGATCTCCTGCGGGCGGTAGCCCTGCTCCAGGTCTTTCAGACGCGCCTGGGCGGCCTGTTGTGCGGCTTCCGCCTGATGCAGCCGGGCGACAGACTCGCGCCCATCGAGGGCGGCCAGCAGCTCGCCCGGCTTGACGCGGCTTCCTTCCTCCACCGGCCGGCTGTGCAGGATGCCGGGCATGCGGAAGGAGACTGCGATTTCGGTGGCATCCATCGTGCCCGAAGCGAATACCGTGCCGTCATCCGGCCGTGCGTCCCAGGGCGCA